>CAYUVM010000434.1:0-4559 GCA_964447935.1 uncultured Cytophagia bacterium
GTGGCGCCCACTGCGCAATTTAAAGAACTTGACTTTTACCCAAAATGGTTGCAAGATGGACATGCGGGCGCGATGCATTATTTGGAGCGCCAGTTGCCGGCGCGGCTCGACCCGCGGCAGATTTTGCCCGAAGCGCAATCAGTGATTGTCATCGGCATCGTTTATCAAACCGCGCAACCGCTGTCAACTGAAATAAATGATCTGCAGCGGGGCTGGATTTCGCGCTATGCCTGGGGCGATGATTACCATGAAGTCTTGCAAGAAAAGTTGGCGCAGTTGCACAAGTTTCTGGAGCAGGAGGGAGGAGAAAATTACCAGGGCCGCTATTATGTTGACACCGGGCCCGTGCTCGATCGTGTTTTTGCCAAATATGCCGGGCTGGGTTGGTTCGGCAAAAACGCGAATTTGATTAATCAGCAACTCGGCAGTTGGTTTTTTATCGGTGAGTTGATCACCAATCTCGTTCTGGAATTGGATGCGCCGCCGCCGGATCGTTGTGGTACCTGCCGGCGTTGTCTCGATGCATGTCCGACTGCGGCATTCGTAGCGCCGTATGTTCTGGATGCGCGCCGGTGCATTTCGTATTTGACCATTGAGTTGCGTGAAGAAATCCCGGAAGGGCTGCGACCCCAAATGGGAAGGCACGTTTTCGGCTGTGACATTTGCCAGGATGTCTGTCCGTGGAATCATAAAGCCGCCGTCACCGAAAATCCGGCCTTTGCCCCACGCGCCGAAATGGTAGCGCCGGCGCTTGAGGCGTTGGTTGAATTGGATGAAGAAGCCTTTCGCCGAACCTTTCGCGGCTCGCCGGTGAAACGGGCAAAATGGCGCGGATTCATACGCAATGTGCTGGTGGCCATCGGCAACAGCGGGCTAAAAGAATATTTGCCGAGGGTCGAAAAATTCTTGTCGCACCCGGAGGCCTTGTTGCAAAAGCATGCGCGTTGGGCTTATGAGCAATTGCAGCGTCAAACCGCGCCAAATCAGGAAGGAAGGAAAGCATGAAGTTTCGCAAACAAAACGCCACCGATGCCGCCTTCCACAAAATTCCGATTTTCCCGTTGCCCAATGTGGTTTTCTTCCCCAAAATTTTTCTGCCCCTGCATATTTTTGAAGAACGCTACAAAACGATGATTATTGACGCCTTGCACAGCGACCAAAAGGTCGGCATGATTTTGTTGCAGCAGGGTTGGGAACAGGATTATTTCGGCGCGCCGCCGGTGCATCTCATCGGTTGCGTCGGCAAAATTGAAGCACATGAAAAACTCCCGCAGGGCCGTTTCAATATTTTGCTGCGTGGATTGAACCGTTTTGAAATCGTTGATTTCGTGCAGGAAGAGCCGTATCGCATCGCGCGCGTGCGCTTGTTAAATGACGATCCGTTGTTGTTGGAAACCGACCAACAAATGTCGGAGCGTGAAGCTTTTCTTAATCAATTTTTGCGTTATTTAAACGACGTGCTCGGCATCGAGCTGGAAGAACAGAAGCTCGACCGTTCCGCCTCATTGGAATCGGTGGTCAATCAAGTTGCCGCCACGCTCGACATTCCGGTGACGCAAAAACAGCAACTACTGGAAATGCCCGGCGTCGCCAAGCGCTATGGCATTGTTCGCGGCATTATTGACGAGCGCTTGCAGCATGCCGAGAAGCTGCGCAATGTTGTGCGGCAAATTAAGTTTGTGCCGGATGACCCGAATGTGAATTGAGTTGTCATTATTTTTTTAGAGGAAGCATGACTGTCGAATTTATTTGCCCCAATTGCAATGTGGAGCAAAAAACCGTTTGGAGCCCGGACGCCAGTTTGTCTTGCGAGAAATGCCACACAACGTTATCGCATTTTACCTCCGGCAAAACCGATAGCATCGAGCGCTGTGGCGCTTGCGGACATGATCAATTTTATCTGCAGAAAGATTTCAATCCGCGCATTGGCTTGTTTATTTTCTTGGTCGGGGTGGCCTTTAGTTATCACACCCATTTTATCAGTTTGTTCGTGGCCACCGCTATTGATTTCGTTCTTTATTATGCCATTGCCACGGTGACGATTTGTTACCAGTGCCGCGCCATCTATCGCGGCTTCAAAGAGAATCCGGCGCATCAGGGCTACAATCACGTGCATGCGTTGAAATACATTCCGAAGTCCAACGCCAAATGAAAATAACCGTCCAGCTTTTCGCCATTCTGCGCGAAGCCGCCGGTGCGAGTCAACTTGATTTGGAGATTCCGGCGCCAACGACCGCGCGGCAAGTGGCACAAATTCTCGCCGAGCGGTTTCCAAAACTTCGCGGGCATTTGCCAGTTGTTTCTTTTGCGGTCAATGGTGAGATCGTTGCGGCGGAAACCATGATTACTTCACCCAGTGAAGTCGCGTTGTTGCCACCCGTCAGCGGCGGATAAGTTTCCAGTAACAAAGTAACCACTAACCAGTGTCAAAACCGCGTGGTTGAAATAGTAAAACAACCAATTAATCCGAGCGAAATATTGGCCCAATTTGGCGACGACGGCAGCGGCGGCGTGGTGCTGTTTCTCGGCCAAACGCGCGATCATTCGCGCGGCGAAAAAGTCGTCGGTCTCGAGTATGAAGCCTACGAGAGTTTGGCGGTGAAGCAAATGGAGAAAATCGCCGCCGAAGCGCGCCAACGCTGGCCGATACGCGCCATCGCGATTGTGCATCGAACCGGCTATTTGCAAGTCGGCGAAATCAGCGTTGCCATTGCCGTTGCTGCGGCCCATCGCAGCGAAGCGTTTGAGGCTTGCCGCTTTGCCATTGACACCTTGAAGAAAACCGTGCCGATTTGGAAAAAAGAGTTTCGCCCGGATGGCAGTTTTTGGGTGGAGGGTGTACCGATTGAAATTACCAACTGAAGCAAAAAGAATTATCTCTTACTCCTACTCATCATCTTACCGTTTTTGAAGATTATCGAAGTGAGTAAAAGTAGGAGAATGAGTAAGAGAAAGAGTTTGAGTAAGAAAAACTTGAGGAAGGAGAACTCCAGTATATGATGATTGAATTTAGTATCCTACCGATTAACGAAGATGCCCACCTCGGAAAATACATTGCCGCCGCGGTAAAGATCGTGCATGAAAGCGGCCTGGAATATCGATTAACACCGATGGGAACGATTATTGTTGGCGAATGGGAGCCGGCGATGGCCGTTATTCGCCAATGCCACGAAGCTGTGCGGCAAATGTCGGATCGCGTGATGACGCGCATTAAAGTGGATGACACCAAAGACGGCGCGCGCTTGCCGGAGGAAAAAGTGAAAGCGGTGGAAAACCTGCTCGGGTTTCAGGTTAAGAAATAAACGAACGGCAAAAATTATCTACGGATAAAACGATGCCAACGGACAAATTTTTTTGATCAGTCCGTTGGCCGTCTTCATTTGTGGGTATTTTTAGGGGCGTCGGTTTCTTGACCGGCTCTGCGCGGCCGCATCGTTCGTTCACCGCATAAATGTGGGGCAGATACACCTCTACCAACTCCCAACTGTTGCCTTCCTGACGGCTGTAATGGCGACGACTCTCCGCAAAAAATATTTAACCATAACTTGACTTTTAAAAAGAGAATACCCATTTTAATATTTCACTATCACCGAAATATTGAATCAATTAAATGTGAAAACATATGGCCACGAAAGCGGAACGCGAAGTGAAAAAGACGGCGCGTCGGGCGCGGCTGCTGCGGAGCAATCCGTGGTTGCAGCGTCCGCGGCGCGAGCGGCTGGGATTTGCCGCCGCCGGATTTTGCCTTTTTTCGATTATTGGTGTGCTCAACACCTGGTTTGAGTTGCCGGCGACTCCGCCGCATTGGGCTTACGTTTTACCCTCATTGTTGCTTTCCGGCTTATTAGCCGCGGGGATGGTATTTTATTTTGACCGACCACTGATCATATTCAGCATATTCATTGCATTTTTCGCGATTAGTTTTTTGTTTTCGGAATGGGAAGCTTTCCGCAGCCGTGCTTTATCCGCTCAAACCGCAACAGTACAGCTATCGCCGGAGCAAGAGAAGGCGGTGCAAGAATACCGCGCCCGCATTCGCCCCGCGCTGACCCGCGATTTGATGATAACCATGGCGATGATGGCTTTGGGTTGGTTTTTCGTGGCGCGCGCGTTACAGAAAGAATTACAATTGCGTGTGCCCATCGAAGCAGAATTGAAAGTGGCGCGCAAGATTCAGGAGAGTTTACTGCCGTCTCCAGAGAGAAAAACACAGGGCTGGCATCTTTACGGCACAGTGCAACCGGCGAGTGAAGTGGCCGGCGACTATTTTGACTACATTGAATTGTCGAATAACCGGCTTGGCGTACTGGTGGCTGACGCTTCCGGTCATGGCGTGTCGGCAGGGCTGATGATGGCGATGCTCAAGAGCCAATTGCTCAACGCAACGGTTGGTGATCCGCAACAACTTTTGGCGCAACTTAATCGCAGCGTGCGCCGGCTGGCGCCGAAAAACATGTTTGTCACCGCGGCGTATGTAATTCTGCACCCTGCGCACGAAGCCGAAGTGATCACCGTCGGGCATCCACCGGTTTTTCATTACCACGCCGCGAGCCGCAGTG
>CAYUVM010000435.1:0-4557 GCA_964447935.1 uncultured Cytophagia bacterium
ATTATGACACGGCGGAAGATGAGTATACCGCTTTGCTCGACGTGCGCAGTTCGAGTTGTCAATTTTCGATTTTAAAAGGCGCCCAGTTTTATCTGTCGCATGATCTGGATTTTCTGAGCGAAGCCCCGGTGCCCAAAATTGACGACGAGCACGCCGCGCGGTTGATCTCGAAGGAACTGCGCCGGATTATTATTGATTATAAATTGGGAAAAAGCGTCGAAGATTTACGCGCCATCTATCTCTACGGTGACGGTGTCACTGCGCCGATTTTGGAGACGTTGCAAAACACGCACAACGTGCGGATTGACCGCGCGAATCCGTTTAAAAAAATAAAAATTGCCAATCAGGGCGGCGAACCGCCGGTTCCGTCGCAGCCGGAAAGCTTCGTTATTCCAGTGGGCGCCGCTCTAAAAGGAATGTAATTATCTTTTTTCAAATTTGTGTGGAGAAGGCGAATGGTTGATATTAATCTCATGGGCGAAGAGGAGAACCGTGAGGGACGCCAGCCGGATGATAGTTTTGCCCAGACGGTGAACCTTGATCTCGGCGAGACGGCTGACGATGAGCAAGCCGCCCCGTTTGTTGCAGAACCGCAGCCGTCGGCGTATTCGCGCGAGGCGATGGCTGGCAGCGCCGGTTATGCGAATAGCAACAGCGGCGCCTATGCCACGCGACCGCTGTCGATGAACACCCCAAAGGCCGCCGCCGGCTCGTCGCGCAATATGGTTTATCTGTTGGTGGCCGGGTTGATTCTGGCCGCCTTGGTGGCGGTCTACATTATGATTCCGAAATCGAAGGATAAAGGCGACGATCTTAATCTCACGACGCTGCCGAATCTTCCTGATAGTTTGGTGACGGACAACCTGACGTCCACAGATAGTACGGGTGGGGCAAATACCCCAGTCGAACCCGAACCGGCGCCATCAACTTCCCCGCTTGATCCGCTGTTTGCTTCCACGCGCATTGGCGCTTCCACGGTCGGCGCGTTGGGCCGGTCGTTTAGCGGCAATAATGATTTTTCATTGATTTCCTATTCCGGCAACAACAACAGTTTCATGGTGCAGTTCACCTCGCCTTCGAATGAAGCCGCCGCCGAAGCGGCGCAGGCCATGCAACGCAGCGCCGCGCCGCAAGAGTTGCGCACGGTGGCCAACCAACCCGCCGGCAATGGCAGCGCGTTGAATAGCGTGATGGTGATTGGGCGCGTCAGTGAGCGCGCGGCGCTAATGGGCGGCGGCAGCCAGCCGCGGTTGAGCTTTTCCGAGTTTTCAGCGTGGCTAAAAAAGCTCGGCACCGACAACGGCTTGAATTCGACGCTGTATGAGGCTGGCCAACCCTATTCCGGTCCGGGCGGTTCGCGCACGCCGGTGCAGGCAAATTTTTCCGGCTCGCGCGCGGCGGCTTTGGATTTTCTGAACAGTCTGGCCGAAGCCGGGCCCAATATGGCGATTACGAAAATCATTCTCAGCTCCGCCGACCGCCGCGCGTTAAGCAGCGCGCAATTGGACGTGGTGCTGTTGTTTGATTTCATTGAATAGTTGCAACGCCGACAAATAATCTGGCCGGATGAATTGGCATGCGAGTGATAGCCGGGACGCGCAAGGGACATCTTCTGCAGGCGCCGCGAGGTGTGCAGACGCGGCCGACCAGCGATCGCGCCCGCACGATTCTGTTCGATTTATTGCAGGGCAAAGTGAGCGGCGCTTACGGTGTGGATTTATTTGCGGGTTCCGGCGCGCTCGGCATCGAAGCTTTGAGCCGCGGCGCGCAACAAGTCGATTTTATCGAAAAGAATCGCCGGGCGGCGGAGTTTATTCGGCGTAATTTGAGCCACACGCATCTCGAAAATCACGCGCAGGTGATGGTCGCGGATGCGTTTGCTTTTTTAAGCCGGGCCGAGGCCGCGGCCGGCCATCCTGCCTATGATTTGCTTTTTGCCGATCCGCCTTACAATTTGGGGCATGCCGAACGCCTGCTCGACACCTTGGCCAACAGCCGGCTGTTGAACGCCGGCGCGATTGCGGTGTTGGAAGAAACCGCGCGGCTGGAATTAAAATCGGAAGCCGGGCGTCTGCGCTGTTATTTGCGCCGGATCATCGGCGAAACCGCTTTGCACTTTTATGAGGTGAGCTGACGATGCGCCACGTCATTTATCCCGGCACGTTTGATCCCATCACCAACGGCCATCTCGACATTATTGAGCGCGCCACGACGCTGTTCGACACCGTGACCATCGGCGTCACCACCAATCCGACGAAAAATCCACTGTTCACCGTGGCAGAGCGGGTGGCGATGATCCGCGAGGTCACCTGCAATTTTGGCAACATTCAAGTGGAAAGTTTCACCGGATTGTTGGTGGACTACGCGCAACGCCTCGGCGCTTCCGCCATCATTCGCGGCTTGCGCGCCATTTCGGATTTTGAATATGAGTTTCAAATGGCGCTGGTGAATCGCAAAATATCCGACGGTATCGTCACGGTATTTTTAATGCCGCATGAAAAATATACCTATTTAAATTCGACGATTGTCAAAGAACTGGCCACTTTTGGCGGCGATGTGAGCCGTTTTGTGCCGCCGGAAGTCGAAACGTTGATTAAACAGAAAATTTTAAAAAACCGTTAACGGTTTAGCGAGTAACCGGCTGACTTTTTTTGCATGAATTTTATTGAGCAAATTCGCGCGCGCGCGAAAGCCCAACCCAAGCGCATCGTTCTTCCGGAAGCCGAAGAGCCGCGCGTGCTGCTGGCGGCGTTGCAACTCGCGGCGCAAAAATTAGTGACGCCGGTGCTGCTCGGCAATCCGGCGGCGGTGCAAAAGGCTGCCCGGCATCTCAATCTTGACGTGGCGCATTTTGCAGTGATCGCGCCGGAGCGCGACGCGGCGTTTGCAGAATATGTGGCCCTGTACAAACAGTTGCGGCAGGAGAAAAGCGTTTCCGAAAAACAGGCCGCCGAGAAAATGCGCTTGCCGTTGTATTATGCGGCGGCGATGGTGCGCGCCAACCGCGCCGATGGCGTCGTTGCCGGTTCCGTGCACACCACCGGCGAAGTGTTGCGCGCCGCCCTGCAACTCATCGGCACGGCGCCGGATTGCGCGCTGGTTTCAAGCACGTTTGCAATGATCAGCCCGGAAAATCGCGTGTTGACCTTTGCCGATTGCGCCGTCATTCCCGAGCCGACTGCCGAGCAATTGGCGGAAATTGCCATTGCCTCGGCGCAGACGCATGAACGTTTGACCGGCGAACAAGCGAATGTGGCGATGTTGTCTTTTTCCACCAAAGGCAGCGCGAAACATTCGAAGGTTGAAAAAGTGCAGCGGGCCACGCAAATCGCGCGGGCGAAAAAACCGGCGTTGAATATTGACGGCGAATTGCAGGGCGACGCCGCGCTGGTTGAGACCATCGGCATTCGCAAAGCGCCCGGTAGCACCGTGGCCGGTAAAGCCAATGTGCTGATCTTCCCCGATCTCGACGCCGGCAACATTGCTTACAAGCTCACGCAGCGCCTCGCCAGCTATCAGGCCATTGGTCCAATCATTCAAGGCCTCGCGAAACCAATGAACGATCTCTCGCGCGGCTGTTCGGATGAGGATATTGTCAATGTTGCATGTATTTGTGCGGTGCTGGCGTAGTCGCGCCTTTGGGTGCTGATGTTTTTGCGAACAGAATAAAATCTGTGAAAAAGAAATTTGAGAAAAACTGGCCGCCGGTCGCGAAGGCCTGGATGGACCGAGTCAACTATGATTGGGAAACCGCGCGGGCGATGCATAAATCCGGGCGCTATCTGTACGTTGTTTTCATGTGCCAGCAGGCTGTCGAAAAAATATTGAAAGCAATATTGGCATTTCAGAATAAAGAAATTAAACCGATTCATCATCTTCCGAAATTAGCAGAACTTGCCGGGATACGACAGGAATTTGACGAAGAAAAATTGACGTTGATTGAAAGTCTCAGCGCTTATTATTTGAATGCGCGCTACAAGGAAACTATCGAAGCGCTTTCAAAGGCGATTGGCAAAAAGGAAGCGAAAGATTATTTGGCCAAAACCGAAAGTTTGATCACATGGCTTACTCAAAAGATGAAGCCGTTGGCGTAATTCGCGGTTTTCTTGAAAAAATTCAACCGGAACTTCCGATTGAACGGGCGTATTTGTTTGGCTCGTATGCCACGGGCCATAATCGCGACTATTCGGATATTGATTTGGCTATCGTTACGCCGGTGCTTAATGGCGACAATTCGCTTGCGATCAATCAAAAAATTTTTAGCCGCGCCTCGCGTTACAATGTTGATTTAGAGCCGATCTGTTTTTCACCGGAAGAATTTGAGAAAGAAGAATTGCCGATTGTGCTGGATATTAAACGAACGGGTGTGGAAATAACGCTGGCAAATTAATAAAATCTTTTAGGTCAAAAGATGAGTACCGTTGAAAGAATTACTCAACACGTTCAAAAATTGCCCGAGCCATTTTTGAATGAAGTGCTGCAGTTTGTTGAATTATAGATGACAAAACCTGTTCCTGAAAATTCACATCGGGAAGAGGGGGACTGGTCGCGTTTATC
>CAYUVM010000436.1:0-4540 GCA_964447935.1 uncultured Cytophagia bacterium
CGCGCGCGTTTACCGGACGTCATAAAATTCTCGTGCGCTATCGTTCTTATCACGGCGCTACCGCGGGCGCCGTTACGCTTACCGGCGATCAACGCCGCTGGGCCAATGAGCCGGGCATCTCCGGCGTCATTCGCACGTTTGATCCGTACAAGTATCGCTCTCCGCTTTACGAGGCTGGCGATAGCGACGAAGTTTTCGCGCGCAAGTGCCTCGACCAAATTGAAGAGACGTTGATGTATGAAGGCCCGCACACGGTAGCCGCGATTTTTATCGAAACCGTGACGGGCACTAACGGCATCATCATCCCGCCGGATGGCTATTTGCAAGGCTTGCGCGAAATCTGCAACCGGCACGGTATTCTGCTGATTTGCGACGAGGTGATGGCCGGGCTGGGCCGCACCGGCGCGTGGTTCGCGGTGGATCATTGGAACGTCGTGCCCGATATGATCACGCTGGCCAAAGGTTTGACTTCGGCCTATATGCCGTTGGGCGCCGTCGCGATCAGCGAAAAAATTTGCGATTACTTTCGCAAAAATGTTTTTTACGGCGGCCTGACTTACAGCGCGCACCCGATGAGTCTCGCCGCCGCCGTCGCCAATCTGCGCGTGCTCAAAGAAGATGATTTGGTCGGCAACTCCAAGCGCATGGGCAAAGTGATGGCGGGCTTGATGCAAGATTTGCAAGTGAAGCATCCCTCTGTCGGCGAGGGGCGCAATATCGGATTATTCGGCGCGCTGGAATTGGTGAAAAACCGCCAGACTAAAGAGCCGCTGGCTCCTTACGCCGGCGCGAGCCCGGAGATGGCCAAGCTCGGCGCATTCCTGAAAGAGCACGGCGTTTATGCCTTCACCTGGCGCAACTTGCTCCACACCAACCCGCCGTTGTGTACGACGGAAGCCCAATTGCGCGAAGTGTTCGAGATCATCGATGCGGGCTTGGCAATCACGGACGAGGCCGTTACCAACCAATGAAAAACGCACAAACCTACACGCCGCAGCAATTAAGCCGGCTTGATCAACTGAAGGGCATACCATTAGCTTCATTTTCGGCGCGCGCCGCCGCTTTTAGCATTGACCTCATCGCCGCCTTTACCGTATTTACCGTGATGGCGATTTATGGCGCAAAGCTGCTTTACTATTTTGGCCTGCTTGATCCGAATGCCAATTATAATTTCAAATTTAATTTTACCAACTGGTACAGCCTGGGTTTTATCGTGCTTTATTTCGGCCTGTTTTCATATTGGGGCCACGGCCAGACCCCGGGAAAACGGCTGTTGAAAATTCGCGTGGTTTCACTGGTGCACGAACACATTTCGCTGTGGCATTCCATCGAGCGGGCACTGGGATATGGCGCCTCGGCGCTGGAGTTGGGCTTTGGATTTCTACAATATATTATTCACCCCAACAAACAAACCGTGCATGATCGCATCGCCGAGACGATTGTGATCACACTTAAGAAAAAGGTTGAGGCGCATTCTCCCGAAGATCGATTAACACCGGCATAATGCCCCGGCTTGGTGAATTTCAAGCGTTGGCCAACTGCCACAATTATTTTGCATTATTTTTTTGACAAACAAATGAATGATCGATTTTTAAAATTATAAAAATCCGTGGGTGGCAAGAAAACTATTATGCAAACAGTTTCGGCAGTATTTCCACTGGAAAAAGCAAAGGCTTATCGGGCCATCTTCTGGGGCGGTTTGATTGCCGGCGCTTTGGATATCATAGCGGCGTTTATCAATAGCGGCATTAAAGGTGTGAAGCCGATGCGCGTTCTGCAAGCCATTGCCAGTGGGCTGCTTGGCCCGGAGGCTTTTACCGGCGGCTCTGTCACGGCGGCGCTGGGGCTCGGCTTGCATTTTTTCATTGCGACGGTGGCAACCGCGGTTTATTATGTGATCAGCCGCAAGTTTAAATGGATGGTTCAGCAAATTTATGTTTGTGGTCCGATTTACGGCGTCGCCGTTTACCTGTTCATGAATTTTGTCGTGTTGCCGCTCTCCGCGGTGCCTTTTAAAACGCCCCACACCTTTTCAGCCATTGCGACGGGCGTGCTCATCCTTGTCTTTTGCATCGGTTTACCCATCGCACTCACCGTCCGTCGATTTTCGAAATGAAGTTTTAAGTGAGAAATGTTTTTTCTTCGTTGTATGTGGCCTCAAATGACTTGGAGAATTTCTGATGTACTCACCAGCATCCTCCCGTTACGACACGATGCGCTACAACAGTTGCGGTCGCAGCGGCATCAAATTGCCGATCATCTCGTTGGGTCTTTGGCACAACTTCGGCGGCGTCGATGTTTTTGAGAATGGTCGCGCCATGATTCGTCGCGCCTTCGATCTCGGCATCACGCATTTTGATTTGGCGAATAATTACGGCCCGCCTTTCGGCTCGGCCGAGGAAAATTTCGGCCGTATTTTGCAAAACGATCTCGCGGCGTATCGCGATGAATTGATCATTTCCACCAAAGCCGGCTGGGAAATGTGGCCGGGCCCGTATGGCAATTTCGGCTCGCGCAAATATCTCATTGCGAGTTTGGATCAAAGCCTCAAACGCATGGGCTTGGAATACGTCGATATTTTTTATCATCATCGCCCCGATCCGGAAACGCCGCTTGAAGAAACGCTGGGCGCGCTCGATCAAATCGTCCGCAGCGGCAAGGCGTTGTATGCCGGTATTTCTTCGTACGATGCGTCGCGCACCAAGCAGGCCGCACAAATCTTGCGTCAACTCGGCACGCCATGTTTGATTCATCAGCCGGTTTACCACATGTTCAATCGCTGGATCGAAGAGGCTTTGCTTGGTGTATTGGAAAACGAAGGCATCGGTTGCATCGTGTTCTCCCCGTTGGCGCAGGGGCTGCTCACCGATCGCTATTTGAGCGGCATTCCGGCAGATTCTCGCGCCGGACGCCCGACGGGATTTTTGCGCAGCAAAGATGTGACGGAAGCGAAAATTGATAAAGTGCGCCAGTTAAAAACACTGGCGCAACAGCGCGGCCAATCCGTTGCGCAACTGGCGGTGGCGTGGACGTTGCGTCATGCGAACGTCACCTCAGCGTTGATCGGCGCCAGCCGCGTGAGCCAACTTGAAGAACTGGTGGCGGCGCAAAATAATCTTTCTTTTACTGGCGATGAATTGAAAATGATCGACGGTATTTTGGCAAAATGAAGTTCCGATGGTTGGAGTGACAAACTTAAGTTTGTCACTCCAGTTTTGCTGCACGAAGCCAAATTTACACGCAAAGACGCATTGTTTATGAATAAGTCCAAAATTGTTCTGCTCAGCTTTTTCATAACGCTCATCTCTTGCGCCCCGACTAAACTGAGTCGTTGGGTCAGTCTCTTTAATGGCAAAAATCTCCAAGGTTGGAAAGTCAAAATTGCCGGACACGAGTTGAGCAACAATTATAAAAACACGTTCCGCGTTGAAGCCGGGTTGCTCAAAGTGTCCTACGACGAGTATGAAAATTTCAACGGCGAATTCGGCCATCTTTTTTACAAAGACAAGTTTTCGCATTATCGGCTGCGCGTGGAATATCGCTTTATCGGCGATCAAGTTCCCGGCGGGCCGGATTGGGCGTTGCGCAACAGTGGCGTAATGTTGCATTGCCAAACGCCGGAGAGCATGACGAAAGATCAGAGTTTCCCGGTTTCCATTGAGGCCCAATTTCTCGGCGGTAACGGCAAAGATGAACGCTCGACGGGAAATTTGTGCACGCCCGGCACGCATGTGGTGATGAATGGCGAACTGATTACCCGCCATTGCACGAACTCGCACTCCAAAACCTTTCACGGCGACCAATGGGTGACGATGGAAGTCGAAGTGCGCGGCGACTCGACGATTAAGCATTTTATTAATGGTGAGTTGGTGTTGGAGTATGATAAACCGCAGCTCGACGAGGGCGATCCCGAAGCACAAAAACTTATTGTCAACGGCGCGAAGCTATTGCGGGAAG
Source organism: uncultured Cytophagia bacterium (assembly GCA_964447935.1). Classification (GTDB taxonomy): domain Bacteria; phylum Zhuqueibacterota; class Zhuqueibacteria; order Zhuqueibacterales; family Zhuqueibacteraceae; genus Zhuqueibacter. The sequence goes on from CAYUVM010000436.1 coordinate 3,958, forward strand.
GTTATATCTCGTTGCAAGCGGAAAGTCATCCAGTTGAATTTCGGAAAGTGGAGATTTTATTGCTGTAAGTTTATTCCCTGAATTTTTTCATTGAAATTTATCCTGGAGAGGCCAATGAACCTTAAAAGAAAATTACGCTACGGTATGGTCGGCGGCGGCCCCGGCGCGTTTATTGGCGCGGTGCATCGCAAAGCCGCGGCGCTGGACGGGGAGATTGATTTGGTGGCCGGCGCTTTTTCATCTGCACCGGAAAAATCGAAGCAGCAGGGCGCCGAACTTTTTCTCGATCCCAATCGCGTGTATGGCTCGTATCAGGAAATGGCAGAGAAGGAAGGTCGGCTGTCACAGGAGGAACGGATTGATTTTGTTGCCATCGTGACGCCCAATCACAATCATTTTGCAATTGCCAAAACTTTTCTCGCGGCGGGCTTTCATGTGGTTTGCGACAAACCGATGACAACCTCGCTGGCCGATGCCGAAGAACTGTGCCGCTTGGTGAAAAAACATAATGCCGTTTTTGCGCTCACCCACAATTACACCGGCTATCCGATGGTCAAACAGGCGCGCGAATTGGTGCGGCAAG
>CAYUVM010000437.1:0-4515 GCA_964447935.1 uncultured Cytophagia bacterium
ACGTAAAACGAGAGATACAACGACAAGCCAATACTGCCAAAATCTGAAAGCACGAGCAACACGCGTCGTGCCAAAGGCGGAATACGATTAAGCCACATATAATTCCCCTTGCGGTTTCATACAACTCATCTTGATTAAGTCAACGGGAGATGCTCTTCCCGTGCGACACCACTCGTAGTTTTTAACAATAAAAATTCACGGCAAATCACAACGCCGGCCGCAGCGCTCGAAAATGCCGATCCCAATCGTCCTCTTCCGCGGGTTGGGGACGCACCCCAAACAGGCTCGTTTCGCCACGCAACACGCTGAGGAGCTGCGGCAACGCGACGAGCCGGGTGTGACGCAAAAACCGGCCGATTGGCGTAACCCGGCGCGGGCCGGCAACCGCCAGACTGGGGCCGCCGTTTTGCACCGCCACGGTGGCGCGAAATTGCAAAATCCGAAACATTTTGCCGCCGCGGCTGAAGCGTCTTTGGCGGCAAAAAACCGGGCCCGGTGAAGAAATTTTAACCAGCCCCGCAACCGCCAGCAGCAGGGGCGCGCTGACGAGTAGTAACAACACCGCGGCGATGATATCAAACAAACGCTGCTTGTCGGGTGTCATAATTCATTCCTTTCGATGACGTTGCCATCACGTTGGGTTGGCGCAGGTTCTCGGTTACCACTTGTTGAACGGCGGCGATCACGCGCTCCACTTCTGCTTCCGTCATCGCCGGATACAACGGCAGCGAAATCACGCGTTCAAATTGGCGCTCCGCTTCCGGAAAATCGCCCGGGCGCAAGCCGTAGGTTTTATGATAATACGGCATCAAGTGCAACGGAATAAAATGCACTGAGCAGTTAACGCCGCGTTCACGCATTGCCTCAAAAAACTTGCTGCGGTTAATCGTGAGTTTTTCCAGGTTCAGCCGCAAGACATACAAATGCCAGCCATGCCGAACATTGGGCCGCGTCGTGGGAATTTCCAGCTCCGCCATCTCGCTGAACGCCGCATTGAAACGCGTCGCAATTTCAGCGCGCCGTTCCCACATTTTTTCCAACTTCCCCAATTGCGCGAGACCGATCGAAGCGGCCACGTCAGTCAAATTGTATTTGTAACCTTGTTCTAAAACTTCATAATACCACGAGCCTGCGGCGGTGTAACGTTTCCAAGCGTCGCGGCTGAGACCGTGCAAACACAAACGGCGCATGTGCGCAGCTAAATCGGGGTCGCTGCAAGTAATCATGCCGCCTTCCGCGGTGGTCAAATTCTTGGTCGCATAAAAACTGAAGCACGTTGCATCGCTGATCGTGCCGATTTTGCCAGCGCCCACAGCGTGATGCGCGGCACCGTTTTTCGGCGCAAAAATTTCCGATTCGGTGGCATGGGCGGCATCTTCCATCACTTTCAAATTGTGCCGGCGCGCAAAATTCATCACCGTTGCCATCTCGACCGGATGGCCGGCAAAATGCACCGGCACAATGGCGCGGGTGCGCTCGGTCAATGCTGATTGCAGCAAATCCGGGTTCATATTCAACGTTTGCGGATCGACATCGACAAACACCGGACGGGCCCCAAGATATTGAATCGCTTCGCACGTGGCAACAAACGTGTACGGCGTCGTAATCACTTCGTCGCCAGGCCCAATGCCCAATGCTGCGAGGGCGAGATGCATGCCGGCGGTGCAGGAGTTGCAGGCCACCGCGTGCGGCACGCCGATATATTCGGCAAACTTTTTTTCAAACTCCATCGCCCGCTGCCCGGTGGTAAGCCAGCCGGAACGCAAGCATTCGATCACCGCGTTGATTTCGCTCTCATCAATTAGAGGGCGATGAAATGGAATCATTTCAGTCATAATTCAAAAGCTCCTGTTCTTGCAATAATTGTTGTTTGTTTCATCTTATCCCAAAAAGCGTAGCATCGCTCACCAGCAGGTGTAAGGATGCTACGCCTTCGACTTACAGGCCCAACTCCCTACGGGTCATTCGCCTGCACGCCAAGGCGCTTACATCCGTATTAATTTTAGACGGTGGCCAGCCTCAACCAATGATCTACATCGTGCGCCGGCAGAAAACTAAAAAGGCGGAATACCGATCACTTATGCAGGCCGAACCGTGACGATATTCCGCCTTCGACTTACAAGCCCAAAGTTTTGGGCAATCTTGCACGCCAAGGCGCCCACATCTTTCTTGTGGGCTTATTATTCGCAAAAGTCAATTTCGATGATTGCACACCAGCCGCATGCGGTTAATCTCAAAGGCATTCCTCAATGCTTGTTGCTGAAATCCTAAATCACAGTTTCGGCACGCCAAGATATGGCAACCACACCGCACAGCGCACAAACCATCCTACAACGTTTTCTGTTTGAATGAAGAGGTTGTCATTTCGAGCACAGCGAGAAATCTTTTGCTATAAAGATTCCTGGTCGCTTCGTTCCTCGGAATGACATCTTCACTCATTTAGAAAACGCTGTAAATTCGACATTGCGTGAGAAAGAGCAAAACCGCATCTGCAGTTAAAATTCAACCGTAAAACTACCTGCCCGACGGCTTGTTAAATCGCCGGTCGCAGTTCCGTGAGATCAGCAAATTCCACGGGTTTACGGCGGCGCAAACCAATCGCTGCCATCACTGTCAAGAAAATGATCTGCATATCATTCACGATACTGCGGTGTTGGAGGTATTGCAAGCTCAGGGTCAGTTTGCGCGGCAGCACAATCTGCTCGTACGCCTGCAACGGATCGGGAAACTGCTTTAAAAAACTTTCTTCATCCGCTAATTGCAATGACACCGGATCCGTAATGCCCGGACGCGCACTCAAAACTTTCTCAAAACCATTCTGGTACACGTGCATGTAATTCGGCACTTCGGGGCGGGGACCGACAAGGCTCATATCGCCGAGAATAACGTTAAGCAATTGCGGCAATTCATCGAGTTTCGTGCGGCGCAAGATTTTACCGATGGGGGTAATGCGGCGATCGCCAGCCACGGTGACACTCGGTCCGCCATTTTGCACTGCGATCATTGAGCGGAACTTAAAAATGCGAAACGGTTTCCCGCCGCGCCCAAGACGCGCCTGTCGAAAAAAAACCGACCCTGGTGAAGAGAGCTTTACCAACAAGGCAACCATCACCAAGATGGGGAGGCTGATCATCAATAATATACTGGCGACGATCAAATCAAACGCCCGCTGGATAGCTGAGTTCATCATGCACTCCTTTAATTTGTTGCTGCAAAAAAACAACTTATTCTAAAACAAAAAAAGGCGCGACATTCGACCCGGCGCCAATAGAGGAGCACGTCAATGCCACGCCTTCAACTTACAAGTCTAAATCTTGCCCGTTAAGGCGCCCATATAAATACATTATGGGCTTTAATTTTACTATACAGCTTTCTGAAACACTTACTGCAATAAAAAAGGCGCAACATCAATGCTTTTATCGAGCTTCGATGTTACGCCTTCGACTTACAAGTCAGAACACCCTGCGGGTGAATCCTGCACGCCAAGGTTGCTGTTTTACAAGGTCAAAACTTAAGCAAGTTTGAACCTCATCAATATACGAAAAAAAATCTGCGAACGCAAGAAAAAATGTGCCAGCTGGCAAAAAAACTTTCCCAGTTATCGCAAAACCAACATTTTCTTAATTTGGTAATTTCGGTCTGTTGCCAGTCGATAAAGATACACCCCTGTCGGCACGCGGCGTCCGGAAGCATCCTTTCCATCCCAAGAAATCTTATAATATCCGGGCTTATTTTTCTCATTCACCAACACTGCCACGCGTTGTCCCGATACGGTGAAAATCGACAAATTTATATTTGTGTTACTGTGTAAATTGTAATTTATGTCTGTTTCAGATTTCGCATAAACCGGATTAGGGGTATTCTGTTGCAATTCAAAGTCCAGGGGCATGAAGCCGGGTTCGCCGTCCCCACCCAAGCTATCGTCACCTTCGTCAAGTGAATCGGTTCCGGCGGTGACTTTCAGGCTGCCACTGGCATTAAAATGCACCGAATCTGCGCCAATGCGGACGCCAATCCAACTACCGTAGGCAAAGAGTTTTGCATTGTCGGCTTTAACATTAGGAGAATCTTTGGATTGGCCCGCTTCCGCCGTCTGCATCACGTGCAGAAAAAGATGCTCGGTTGCCGGCTGGCTTGGAACCACTTCTATGCGGTCGGCATTCATCGTTTCTGAAACTTGTTGCGGCAACAACCTTTTGATCCACAGGGCGCCGGCGCCGTTATTAATAAGCGTCACGCCTTGTCCAAATGCTTGCGGCGCCGCGGCCGGATTAATGACCCAGCTCTTTTTCGTGTTTGCCGATTTCGTCAGCACGCGATCAAAGACGATAAACTTATTTGGCTTCAAATAAACGATTTGCCGCGTGAACCTCTCCAGTTTACTTTTGTCATAAGCATTGGTCGCGTCACCCATCATGTAATCATACTTGTCACTGCTCTCGAATTTGAGAACACCGGGGCCGACGTCGAAAATAGTACCAGGGCCGTAGGCCTGAACACCAAGCGCGAGCGTGG
>CAYUVM010000438.1:0-4504 GCA_964447935.1 uncultured Cytophagia bacterium
TCTCCATTGCAGCTATAGCCGGAGGGATAATGTTGCCCGTGCTGGTAGGCGTCGGTATTCTCCTGCACGGCGTCTTTGATTTCTTGCGACCCATGTTCATTTCCAATAGTGGCGTTCCTACCTGGTGGCCAGGGTTCTGTGCTGGCGTAGACATTCTTTTAGGTGCGTGGGTAATTTGGCTTTCGGTCAAGGGCGCTGCCCAGAATGACACTGCTGCTACCTAACAAGCGGCTGGTCTCGGATGCGCGCAGCACGGTGATGAATTTTACGCCTGTGCTTGTATCAAAGTTTTGCGGTGTTGCGAAATATCGTGGATGAAAGCCCGCGCCGCACAGCCGTATCATTATGGCCTTAACTCCCCATCAAGAAATGAATCCATGTCAACCAATCACTCGTTGCGCGAGTTCCATGTAGAATTCGGTCACAGCCGGATGTTGGCGGGAATCCAGTTTTTAAAAGCGTAGATGCTCGATTAAAGCATTCGGGCACGACGAGCACATGGATAAATTATTAATCGGCATTCCTGTGTGCAATAAATAAATTTCATTTGCTGAAAGGCTGAAATCAGTGACTCCGACTTCGAGTTTATAAGCCGTTGGGGCTCCCACGTAACGCCATTTTCCTCCGCGAAATGTTCGATTTCCGCGACAACTGCAAAAAACTTTTCCGCTACAAGCACACATGCTTGTAAGTATTATCGAATATTAATTAAAAGCTTTTCCGTTTATATTCGTTCAAAAATAAGCATAACCATTCGGCGCTGTCGTTTTTTTGTGACATGGTGCAGTGGGAAGATTATATCGGTTGGAATTTTTTTCCGCTGCAAATCGTGAATGCTTGTAAGTATAATGAAGTAAAAAGTGCACGTTAAGTTTGTATGAAATTTTGCGGCGGCTTGGCTCGCGCCGAAGCCGGCCAGAAAAGATAAGTTGAAAACTAACCGGAACGATAAAACACCGATGTGGATGATGGTTCGTAAACACCTCGCAAAGTTGGTACTTGGCTGTTGGTTGATGGGAAGTTTAGCGGTCGGGGGATGCGGCGGAACCCGCCCAGCGCTATCCGGCTCGGAAAGTGCGGTTGATGCCGCTAACAACGCACAAAATTTTGTAACCACCGGAACCGCGATTTCACCCTTGCCGCCCGCAGTTTATCGAATCAGCGCGCTGGACGAATTGGAAATTCGCGTACGCTATCACGAGCGGCTCAATAATATTGTTAAAGTGCGCCCGGATGGCCGCATCACGCTCGAAGATCTCGGCGATATTATGGTTGCGGGGATGAAGCCCGCGTCGGTTGACAGCCTGATTACCGATTTATATTCCGGTATCGTTCACGAGCCGGAAGTTTCGGTGTTTGTGCGCAGCTTTGCGGCTTTGTCGTTGTACGTGGTCGGTGAAGTCCGCGACCCGGGAACCGTGGAGCTGAAGGCGCAGATGACGGTTTTGCAAGCGCTCGCCGCCGCGAAAGGCCCGGTGCGCACGGCGAAAATGAACAGTGTCATTCTCTTGCGCCGCGCGGCGAATGGAGAATTGAAGGCGACGCGTTTGGATTTGGCCGGCACGATGGTGAAGAATGCCGCTTATCAAGATTATTATGTGCAGCCGGAGGATATTATCTTCGTCCCGAAAACGTTTATCGCCAGCGTGACTAATTTTCTCACGCAGGTGTACGACGGCTTGTTTCCGCCGATCGATATCTATCTCCGCGGCTTACGTGAATATAACCGCAACAATCCCTAATCGAGGCGCACTGCCAACATGACATTGACGAAGCAACTTACGGCTGAAAAAGGGAATCACGAGCTGCAATTAAGCGAAACACGGTTGTCGCAACCGGCGGCCCGCCCGGCGCTGACGATTAAAGACGTCGTGGCGATGATTTATCGGCGCCGCTGGCTGGCACTGGCGCTGTTCGGCGCGATCTTCGCGATTGTGGCAACAGCAACGATAATGCAGAAATCGCTTTACGTGGTACGCGCCAAACTGCTGTTCAAAAAAGAACGCGCCACCACGGTGGTTTCTGCCAGCGGCGGCGCAGCGACGGAAGACAAGCCGCAACTTTCCGAAGAAGCGTTGAACTCCGAGATTGAAATTTTGCAAAGCACGACGCTGCTGCGGGATGTGATGCGCGAGAACCGCTCGTACGCCGATATCATCGGCCCGGAAAAGACCAAATTGTTGGACAGCACCGCCGCGCTGGAATTGGCCGTGGCGTTATTTAAGGCGGACATGAATTGTATCGTCGTGCCGAAATCCAACATTCTGCAAGTGACTTACGAATCGTATGACCCGCAACAGGCCGCCGCGATTATTAACGAATTGTGCCAGCGCTACGTCGAGCGCCACTTGGAAGTGCACGAGAGCAAAGGCGCCTATTCGTTTTTTCAAAAGCAGGTCGACGTGTTGCAGGATTCGTTGCAAAACTTGCGAGCGGCGTTGGAGTATTACGAGGTTGAGCATAATTTGATCGCGCCGCAACAGCAGCAGCAATTGTATTTGCAGAAGCTGGCCGAGTATGAAGCCCAGCTCAATACCCAACGTGCCAGCTCGCGGGCGGCGGCGCAGCAGGTTAGCTTTTTGGAAAAGCAGATCGTCGCCGAGCCCAAGCGCCTGCAGTCGCAAAACCAGGAAGTCTCGACCACGGTGATGGAGGGGCTGGAAGATCAACTCGCTTCGCTGAAAGCGAAATATACGGAAGTGGTTTCAACGGAAAAAAACCGGAGCGAGCCGAAAGGCCAACTGGCGCGCAGCTTAAAAGCGCGCATTGCGAAAATCGAGGAAACGATTCAGCAGCATGAGCGCACCCAACAGCCGGAAGTGGCAACCGACATCAATCGTTCGATGATGGATTTGTCGACGGAATTGACGCGCGCCCGCTTTGACCTGATTGGTTTTCAAACGAAAGAGCGCGAACTAAAAACCGCCGTGACGGAATTGCGGCAAGAGCTTAAAGGGCTCGAGCGGGCCAGATATGCGCATGAAGCCATGCTGCGCAAATTGGAATTGATGCAAAATAATTTTGAGCTTTACACCAAAAAGCAGGAAGAAGCGCGCATCTCCGAGGCGCTGGATCGTGAAAAATTTGCGAACGTGACCATTATTGATCCGGCCAGTGTGCCGTTGTCGCCGGTTAGCCCAAATCGCAAATTGAATATTATGGCCGGTTTTTTTCTGGCCATGTTTATCAGCGTTGGCGCCGTGCTGGGTCTCGGCTTTTTTGACGGCGTCGTTCATGCGAGCAGCGATATCGAGCGGCAGCTCGATATTCCCGTCATCGTGTCGATTCCGGAGGGTGAATGGCCGCCCAATTTATTGCCGGAAACTATGTTTGAAACCGGCAGTCTGCCTGCAAACACGAAATGAACGCACGCATTAATTTAAATATTGGCCCGATAGACGGCGATTAAATCTGAGAGAAAATGAACATAGCGAAGGACGCGTTGCCTTTGAGCGGGGAATTCGATCTGCATAGTCCGGCGACGGATTTCGCCGCTACTTCCGATCTGGCGCAGCCGCGCGTGACGCGAGACGTGCCGCGCAACGGTGTCGAGACCGAGCCGTTGGCAGACGCGACACCGCGGATGATTCCGGAATTGAGCCGCGAACAATTGCGTTTGCGCAATAATCTGTTGCTCGCCCGCGAACGTCAAGGTGTCCGCTCGCTGGTGGTGACCGGAACCGGCGAAGGCGTTGGCGTAACGGCCGTTGCCACCACGCTTGCGCTCGGCTTGAGTTTGGACCACAAGAAAAGAGTGCTGTTGATCGAAGCCAATTCGCGGCGGCCCAAACTGCACAAATTGTTTGATCTGAAAAGCAGCCACGAAATGGCGACGGAGGATATACTCGGTTTTTTTGATATGGCCGCCGTCAACGGCATTCCGAATCTGCGCGTTATGCCGATCGAAGGCGTTCCCGCCGGTTCGGCTTTCGATATGAAGCGCTTTGTCGCAGTTTTGCCGGCGCTCCGCGAAGCGTTTGACTTTATGATTATCGACGCGCCGCCACTGACGTTGAATTTTGAAGTGTTGATGTTGAGTTTGCATCTCGATGGCGTGATGGTGGTGGCGGAAGCAAACCGTACCCGCGTGGAAGAAATCCAGGAATTAATGAAAGAGCTGCGCCGTACCGGCACTAATTTTCTCGGACTGGTGCTTAATCGCGAGAAAAACGATGTGCCGGGAATGCTGAAGAATTGGCTTTAGCATGGTAATCAGTAACCCGAAATTATTTGTTTAAGATAATGGAATCCAATGCGACTGGTGAAGGACTGATGAGCTTATTCTTTGAAACATGGGTGATTGGATTTATCGTCGTCAGCGCGGGCCTATTTGTGATGGGTTTGCTGTGGCGCCGGCGCAAAGTCAATCATGCCGTTACCAAGGGGTTGTACGGCAACTGGCATACGGCCATTCCCCGCTATCGCCGCTCGCTGCACCGCATGACCGCGGAACTGGAGCGCGCGCGCCGCTACGGTAATTCTTTGACCATGATTCAAAGAATAA
>CAYUVM010000439.1:0-4483 GCA_964447935.1 uncultured Cytophagia bacterium
CCCCACTCAAAACAATCCCAACTGATTTTCATCCCCGCGCGGTTTCGGGTCCTTGCGCGCCGGAGCTTGCCATTTTTCATACGCTTTCAATTGCTCTTCAATATCCGCAAGAAAACGCGACGGCTGATTTTCCAATTGGCGACCGAAGAGCGGACGGCGTTTGGCGCGCAGCAAATAAAGCTGCTCCTTCGCGCGCGTCATGCCGACATAAAACAGGCGGCGCTCTTCTTCAACCGTGCTCGTCAATCCCGGCAATTGCATCGGCAGAATCGTCTCTTCGCAACCGAGAATGAAAACCACGGGAAATTCCAAGCCCTTCGCGGCGTGCAAAGTCATCACCGCAATTTTCTCGGCGCGGGCCTCGAAATGATCGCTACCGCCGGTGAGCGCCAATGCATCAAAAAATGCACGTGCCGCTTCGTTGCGGTTTGAGACCTCATGAACCCGCGCCAACCCTAAAACCCGCTGCAAACTATTCGCGAGCTTTTCATCTTCCTTCATTAAATTTTTCCACGTTGAGAGATTGAAGAGAAATTGGATCGCTTCCACGAGTCCGTTTGTCGCCAAACGGCGGCCCGCTTCATCCAATTCACAAGAAAACGCGATGAGCGCCAGTTTCTGCTTTTCCGTCAAGCTCTGTTCCTGCCGTAAAAAATGATCGAGCGCATTCGCCTCGAGTTGGCGCAACTTCTTAAAAAAACCTTCAGCGCGTTGCGCCGTTTGCTCGCCAATACCTGTAACGGCGAATTGCAACAACTTCGCCAAATTTTTCGGATCAATTTTAATGGCGTTTTCTTTTTGCGACAGCGCCTTCGCCCAGCGCATTGCCGTGGCCAACTCGCGCACCCCGCGTTGGCTCAACAGTGGCGCATCGCCGGCGATTTGATACGGCATGCCGGAACGCGACAGTGCTTCTTCCAATGCCGGACGCAAGGCATTCAAACGGTACAACACCGCAAAATCACGAAATGTTCGTTCGCCATTCTGCGCCTTCTCGACGCGGCCGGAATCTTGCGAGAACAGACTCGTGCCGCCGACCAGTTTTTCGATTTGATGCACGACATACTCAGCCTCGGCTTTTTCCGTTGGCGCCGCGTGAATCGTCAATTGGCCTGCAGCGAGCAAAGTCGGGGAAAGGGGCAACGTAAATTTTTCTTCACCAGCCTCGATAACTTGGGTTGACGCCGAGAGAATCGTCGGCGCCGAGCGATAGTTTTCTTCCAAGCGCAGCTCGGTTGCATTCGGAAAATCTTGCGCAAAGCGCGAGAAATAATTGACGTTGGCGCCACGAAAGCCGTAAATCGCCTGATTGGGATCGCCAATGGCAGTCAATACCGCCTTCTCATGCACGAGCCATTTTAATAATTGCTGCTGCGTCGAATTGATGTCCTGATATTCATCGACAAAAATCCATTGATAACGCCGTTGAATTTCATCGCGCACGGCCTCATGCTCGAACAGCCGAATCGCTTCCAAAAGCAAATCATCAAAATCGAGTTGCCCGTTTTGGCGCAAAGCAAAATCATAAGCCTGCCGCCATGCGTTCGCCTCGGCATTGGTTTCGTCGTCGCTCGTTTTCAAATGCGAAATCATTTCGAGGATTTTATCCCGTTCCGCCGCTGATTTTTCCGGCCACAAGGTTTTAACTAATTCGTGCTGCTCGTCTTCGCCCATAATTTCAAAATCCGGCGGCAATTCGGCCTGTTGATGGTGTGCGCGCAACAAGCTGAGGCAAAATGCATGGAATGTCCCCAGCGTTAAATTGGCTGCCGGTGGGCCGACAAGATTCTTCACGCGCTGCCGCATTTCCTCCGCGGCTTTATTCGTGAACGTAATGGCGAGAATCGCTTCCGGCTTCGCAAAATTTTCGACGACGTAAGCGATGCGATGTGTCAACGTGTGCGTCTTGCCCGTGCCGGGGCCGGCGACGATGAGCAAATGCCCGCGCCCGTGGGTGACGGCTTTTTGTTGGGAAGGATTGAGGCTGCTGGTTGTCCCGCTTTGGCGGGATCTCCGCTCTGCTTCGACTTGTAGCGGCTTACGTTTTTGATAAGCACCATTCGCTTCCTCGCGAATGATCGGAACCTCCGAAGGTTCTTGTGCCGAATATTCTTTTTTACTTTTTATCTTTTTATCCGTTTGGGGTTCATCGAGGAGGCTCACCTGCGTTGTGTAGCGCTCGCGCTCTTCCGGCGTAAACAAATTGATTTTGCCGTACTCGCCGTCATAGCCCGCCGCGATTTTAACCTCACCGGCTCGCATGCGGCGAATGCCTTCGGCGATGAGGCTGCCGCCGATACGTTCGATATCGGCCAGCGGCGCTTCCTGCAAAATGAAAAGCTCATTGCCAATGCCATTCAACAATTTGTGAAAAATTTCATCGACGGCTTTCGTCGTGGCATTTTGATTTTTAGCGTCGCCGATAATTTCCGGCAGCGGAATGATATTGTAATAGGGCCGCGCGCGCGGCGACTTTTCACCCTCGGGCCGATCCGCCAATTCTTCAACGCGCGCCATGACGCCGACTACGACCGGCTTGCCACAAACCGGGCAGTTTCCATTATTGATTTTCGTCTCGCGCGGATGCAAACGCGTTTTGCAGAGCCGATGGCCGTCGTAATGATACTTGCCTTCTTCCGGAAAAAATTCCATCGTGCCGAGAAAGCCGCGATCATTCTCGTCTTTCAGCGCATTCCAGATCGCCGGATACGAAAGCTCGGTGTCAAACAAATTCGCTTCGCGCGCCAGCTTCTGCGGCGAGTGCGCATCGGAGTTAGAAACGAGCACAAAACGATCAAGCTGCTGCAAGCGCCAATTCATCAGCGGATCCGAAGAGAGCCCCGTTTCCACTGCAAAAATATGCGGCGTCAAATCTCCGAAACAAGCTTCGACGGAATCGAAGCCACCCTTCGAGCCGAGCATCGAAAACCACGGCGTCCAAATGTGCGCGGGGATGAAATACACCTGTGGATCGGATTCGAGCGTGATCTCCAGCAAGTCACGCGAATCCAACCCGAGAATCGGGCGGCCATCGGAGCGAATGTTGCCGATACTTTCGAGCCGCGCCTGAATTTTCCGCGCGACCGCAATGCTCGGCGCAAAAATCAAATTATGAACTTTGCGACCTCGCCCATGGCGCGTGTAGATATTGGAAATTTCCGTGGTCAACATAAACCGCACTTCGCCGCGGCAGGCTTTGGGAACTTCCGTTTGTGTCGTGCGCGCAAATTCTTCTTTCAACCGAAAGAGGCCTTCTTCCGTCGGTTCCAACTTTTTCTCGACTTCATCCAGCCAGCCGGGATGCGTGAAATCGCCGGTGCCGGCAACGGTGACGCCTTTGAGTTGCGCCCATTTGCTAAGATGCTCGAGATCAAGCTGCGGACTGGTGGCGCGCGAGAAATGCGAGTGGAGGTGGAGATCGGCGACAAATTTCATTTTGTGCAAATGGTTGGGGGCGTCTATTTTTATTACAACTCCATTTCGTCCACTACCATTACGCCCAATTCGGTTACGCGTTTGAGCGCATATCATTAGTGAGAAAGGCATCACAGCCGGAAGCAATCGCAACAGCGATCTAAAAAGCATCAGTCAACGACAAATTATAGCGTGCTCGCAGATCGGCAGCTTTTTTCGCGGCTTCTTGTTCAATTAAGGCAAACACCGTGTTGCTGCCATTGACAATTAAATCCGCAAAATCTTGCGCGGTTTGCGACTGGCCAAGGCGATACGGGAATACGAGACATTCGGCTAAAGTCACCGGCGAAGTGACGGCGGTTAGCACCCCATTATCCAGCCGGTCAAAGATAACTTCAACGATTGGTCGATAGCGGGGATTGGCCTCGACATAATAAATCACCGGCGCTGTATCCAAAAATACGCGCGTTACGGTTTGCAAACGCTCGGCGATTTTCATGGCTTCCCCTGCCATTGTTGTTCACGGTGCTCATCCGTTTGTCGCCGGCTTTGTGAGACCCAAGCCTGAGCGTCTTCGCCCACCAAAGGGTAAGGCACAATGCCCAAAATTTCACGCCATTTGCGCCGCAATGCGGTTGTGGGGTAGACCTTGCGCGCGCGTTCCACCAAATGAGTTGCCAGGCGCAATTGCTCATCTATGGTAAGCGATTCAGTCTGTTGGATCAAGTACGTTAGAGTCGCGGTAGACATTTTATATTCTCCTTAGAGCGTATATAATCGAATACAAAAATTCAAGGAACTTTGCAAGCATAAAATAAGCCTCAATGCTTCCCATGTTGCTGCGTCGCGCCCTTCCCATATCCCCGCAGCTCGTCGTACTTCGCCACCTGTTGCGGCGAAAGAATTTTCTTCATTTCCAAATGCGCGTTGAGATGAACGACGCGCAGTTCGCCCTGCAACTTTGCAATCTCACCGACCACGGCGCGGAGTTGCATTTCGTTAATTTTCTGCGTCGCATACAAGCTGTCGAGTTGTTTTTCTTTGGCAACGATCAATTTACCCAAACGCA
>CAYUVM010000440.1:0-4481 GCA_964447935.1 uncultured Cytophagia bacterium
CCGCGCGTGAGAATGCCGACGAACACGAGATCTTCCGCGCCGCGATTGGATTCGATGATTTGATGCGCGAGACGCGACAACGTGCGATGCAGCGACCGTTCATCCATGAGCACCGCTTTGATTTTGTAGTCGCTTGCAAACATTTTTGCCTTCACAGAAAAAATTTGTTAAAGCCGGCCGCGTTTAAGCATAAAAAAAAGGCCTACCCTAAAAACTTCTGGTAGACCTTTAACAAAACGGCGGCGAAATTTTTTGCATAAAAAAAGCTGGCCAACGTAGGGCACAGCTTGGTACTTTTTTCTTAACGTGCATGGTTTTCCTTTCCATATTTTCCCCGAACCGCTTTTTACGACCAGTTCCTGGTCGACCACTCTTCAGTTGAGTCCTTTTACAATACAAAATTTTCCAATCAGAGTCAAGCACTGTTTACAGATTTTTAAAATTTGTTGCCATCTTGACTTTGGAGTTTAATTTTTGTACTATGCCGTAGAACTTATGCCACATTTGTTAAAAAAAATGCCGCCGCTCATTTTATTTTTATTTGGGGCGGATCTGGCCTTCGGGCTGCTTTATCTCGTGAATGCGGGGTTACATTGGCCGCTTCCGGAAATTGTGCCCATGCTCAATCTTGACGGCGAAGCCAATTTACCGACGTGGTATTCGTCTGTGCAACTCCTTATCGTGGCCGGCTTGCTGGCCCTTTTTGCGCTTAACCGGGTTGATAAAAAGGATCGGCAATCGTGGAGTTTGCTCCTCTGGCCGCTCATTTTTGTTTTCTTGGCAATGGATGAGATCGTGGGCTTACACGAATGGCTGGGTATGGTCAGCGATGCGTTATTGCCCGGCGGCTCACGCCGTAACACCTTATTAGCTTATACCGGTGTCTGGATGTTTCTACTTGGCATTCCGTTCCTGCTGCTGATGTTCACCTTGCTGGCGAGTTTAAAAAAATATTTGCGTGAGCAACCGGCAGTAAGCAAAAAACTATTGTGGGGGTTGGTCGTTTTTATCGGCGCCGCATGCGGCATTGAGATTTTTTCCAACTTTGTGTCACACACGGGCAAGTTTTATGTTCTTGAAGTCTTCTCCGAAGAACTGGGAGAAATGTTGGGGGAAACGCTGTTGGTTTGGGCCGCTTTTGAGTTAAGCCGGACTTTCAGTCAAGTTGGAAACTAAAACACCCCGGACTGCCTCATGTGAAATTGCGGCGTGGATCGCCCCAAAGCTTTTTCTGATTTAAACCAACAGGTTTTATTTTTAACGCTTTTCCAGCGCCTCGCCAAACAGAAAAGCCCAATCGTCATAATTCGTCAAAATATCGCGCAGCGCCGTGGCGGCGTCTTCGCCCAAAAGCCGCGTGACGGCTTCCCACCGCTCTTGAAATGCCACCGCATTTTGTACATGGAGAAATTGCACAAATTCTTCAAAAGCATATTTGTTGGAAGCCGGCTTGAAACGAAATTCGCGTTCCAGAAAATCCGGTTGCCGTTGTTGCAGCAGTTTAAACTCGCCGGCGGCAACGCGTTGCGCTTCCCGCAAGGCGTTTTTGCGGGAAACCCAGACCGGCGATTGTGCCACCAGGTTGAGCAATTCTTTTTGGCTCTTGGTTAAAACCCGCGCCGCCAAAACCCCGGAATTGATTTCGTTCAACAGCTTGCCCACCAGCCCAGCCTCCGCGAGTAGATTAGCCAACTCGGCGTAATTCATTTCGGTATCGGCAGGCGGTGGTTGCAAATCCGGCAGCCGCAAGCCAATGGCATTCGGCGCTTGGGTTGAATCATTCAATTGGGATGTCAAGCGCAGGCCCGGCCCGCTTGGCGGCGGTGGCAAATTGCGGATTGGGGGTTGAATTTCCGGCCGGTCATTGCGTTGGGGCCGTGGGGAGGGTGTTTCCTCGGCGGATTGAGCGAGTCCGCGCATTTTGAGGTATTCATTCAACGTCAACGTTCGCGCGTCGCCCAGCCGCACGGCCGCAACTTTTTCGACTTCGATAAAGTCGCTGTATTTATAGGTCAGGCTTTTGGTGGCGGCTTCAAAGTAAACATAGCCGTGTGAGATGCTTTTAATTTTGCAGGCAATTTCTTCGCCACCTTGCAACAGCAGCGTGGCTTTTTCAGTTTGCGCTTGTCCAAGCGTCGCGCCGCCAAGCCAACATAGCGCGGTGAGAAAAATTTTCAGGCTAAATAAATTTTTACGCTGCATCGTGGTTTTTTCTCTAATCATAATTTGATTCACCACGTGAGAACGCCCGCCGGATTAACATTTATAAACTCTTTGGTGGGCAAAATTTTTGTGCTACCACAAAGTGAAACCCCGGCTCTGCGGTGAGGATATAAACAAACCACAGAAGAGTCGGGGTTTTTAATTTCCACTGCAAACAAAATTTTAGAAACGAAATGCCAGCGCCGCAAAAAGTTTGTTATACGTGATTTTTTCCGTAATCGGCAAATCGTCGTCGGTGTCGTTCACAAAATCGGTGAGGGGATCTTTGTAATCATTCCACTGGCCGGTAATGACGCCCACATCGAGACGCACCTGCTTATCGAGAAAAACGCCAACGCCGGCGGTGAAAAACTCCCGGTTGGCATCTTTGGGAACTGCCGCGCCGCGAATGGAATTGGAGGCGTTCGCAAAATAATCTGGCCCGAGCGGCGTGGGGTCATAAAAATAACCGCCGCGCACCTGCAAATCAATAAGCGGGAACGTAAATTCCGCGCCGAGATGATAACGCGTGGTGTTGCGATATTTGCGCGTCAATTCCTCGTTCGCTTCAATCTTGGTCACGCCGGCAAATGGAGGATCGGAAATGTAGCGCGCTTGCGTCCAATCGGTATTTTCCACGCTGGCGGCCAGCAGCAGATTGGCCACATTCAACGAGGCCCCGGCGCCGAACGTGAACGGCGACTGAATTTTATATTCAATGGTGCCGCGATCCGTCACCTCATCGACACTGCGATCATCAAACGTCGTGCGCTCGCTTTCCCGCCATTCATCTTTCACTGTGTAAGTCACCGGCGTGGCGATGGTAAATCCGAGCCGAAAATTCGAGATCGGGCGATACATGCCGCCGAATTTAAGATTGTAACCGGTAAACGAGGAGGTCACCGTGTTGTCGATGCGAAATTTATTGGCGGTGTACAAATCAAACAAATCATCTTTTTCTTCAAAACTGAAAAGATAATCGTCCTCGCCGGTCCACACATTGAAAGCCGCGCCGAGCGAAAGATTCGGGGCCACTTCCACGGCGCCGGCAAAGGCCCAATTGTTCAAACTGCCTTTTTCCAATTCGCTCCAACTCTGCGACACCGAATCATCCGGCGTGGTATTGGCCCAGCTAAACAGCAAATTGGAATCAAACGGCTTGACGCGATGATAGCCGAGTGAAAGCACCAAACTGCCTTGATACGTCGGAATCGGATACGCGAGGCCGATGCTATTGACATTCGTCGTGGTTACTTCGTCCAAGGTGTTCAAGCCGAGAGCCTCCAGCGAAGCGTCGTTTTTGCGCTGCGTATAAGAAAGCGTGCCGAAACCTTCGAGCCGGCGAATCTGCGCGAGGCCGGCCGGGTTCCAGAAACTGGCGCTGTAATCATCGGCAATGCCGATATAGGCGCCACCCATGCCGAGCGCGCGCGAGCCGATGCCCAGATCGACGCCCCGTTGAAACACTTCTTCCTGCGCCGTCGCCAAAGAAAACCCGCCGAGCAGGCCGAACAACATTCCACAAACCATAAATTTGTGTTTCATAATCCATCATCTCCTGAAATCAATCAATCATCTCATCAAAAATCATGCGTGGGTCAAATTGGTGCCGTCACTGATCTTTCGCAGCATTAATTTCGGCGCCGGCGCTCGGAGGAACCACTGTTGCCCGACGAACCGCCGGAACTCGGTGGCGGCGAGCTTTTCCCGGACGAGCCGGAGGGCCGAGAGACGCTACCGCCGGAAGAGCCACGGCGTTCATTGCCGCCGCTTGAGGGCGATTCTTTGCGGCCGCGCCGCTCAACATTGCCTTTGTCACGGGAGGAGTTTCCGTCACTGCTTGGACGGCGCACGATGGCTTTCTCACCACTGTCGCCAGCAGTACGCCGCACCGTGCGGCGGCCACTGTCATTCGAATTGCCGTTGTCCCGATCAATCACATTCGGCGCTTCCGTGGTGGAGCCTGGAGTGGTTCCGGTGGCGTCGGTGCGCCGCACCCGCCGATAACTGCCGTCATTCCCGCGCGTGTATGTTCCTGAAACCGGGCGCGCCAAACTGCCGCGACTGCCGCCGGTTGCATACGTTCCGGCCGCTCCGGAATTGTCATCAGCCGGCGTTGAGCCGCGTCGTGTGATGGTGCGTTTTCTTTGATCGACGGCGCGATCACGGGTCACATGCCGGGGGTAATAGAACGGATCATTATAAGGCCGCCAATGGGAATAGGGGCCCCAGTAACCGCTGTAATAAGCATCCCACGGGGCACACCAGTGCCACGTGGT
>CAYUVM010000441.1:0-4458 GCA_964447935.1 uncultured Cytophagia bacterium
TGGGAGCCGCAGTGGAATCCCAACATGATGAGTGAAGTGGCAAAGTTAGAACTTGGGTTCATGTAAGTAGGCCAAAGCGTAAACATTATGCGCCAAATACCATTTATAGTTTAATGCATTATGCTTTAAGATTCTCGGATCATGCCGCTTGACGCCCTCTATCAGCAAGTTATCCTCGATCATTTTAAGAATCCGCGCAACTTTGGGAAGTTGGACGGTCCCGCGATGCGCGCCCGCCACGAGAATCCTGTTTGCGGCGATCAACTCGATTTACAAGTTTCCATCGACACCCAACAGCGCATCGCGCAAATCAAATTTTATGGCCGCGGTTGTGCCATCAGCCAATCGTCAGCCTCGCTGATGACGGAACTGGTGAAAGGCAAAACCGTTGTCGAAGCACAGGAGATCATGATGAGCTTCTTTTATATGCTCACCGGCGAAGGCGAAGCTCGCGTCGAGCTCGGCGACCTCGAGGCGCTGGCGGGCGTCAAGCAATTTCCCGTGCGCCTCAAATGCGCGACGCTGGCATGGAGAGCTTTGGAGAGTTGTTTGGAGCAGGCCGAGCCTAAATAAAATGTCGTGAAGAAATGCGAGCCAGTTCAAAACGAGCGCGGCTTTTTTTATTTGTCGCCAAAACGTTTGACATTCTCGCTTTTTTTATTATTTTTATTGAGGTGGTTGCGGTGAAAATGAAATTAAAATAACGCGATAAAAAGAAAATATATTCCAACCTTTAACTGAGGAGCAACAAATGGCTGACAAACTGGTGAATTACTCAACCCAACAAGGACTCGCCATCATCGAACTGACCGACCCGCCGGCCAATACCTATACCTACGAAATGATGAAGCAGCTCGACGCGGCGATTCTCGAGGCGCGGATGGACGACAGCGCGCACGTGATCGTCCTCAAAGGCGGCGGCGAGAAATTTTTCTGCGCCGGCGCGAACATTCGCATGTTGCAGGAAGTGACGCCGCGCTTCAAATACTTTTTCTGCCTACATGCCAACGAAACGTTGACGCGGTTGGAGCAAACGCCGAAACTCGTCATTGCGGCGCTGAACGGCCATTGCGTCGGCGGCGGCCTGGAAATCGCGATGGCCGCGGACATTCGCATTGCCAAAAAAGGCGCCGGTAAAATCGGCTTGCCGGAAGTCACCCTCGGCGTGTTGCCCGGCACCGGCGGCACGCAACGGTTGGCGCGTCTCGTTGGTAAATCGCGCGCGATTGAATTGATGACCACGGGGCGGACGTTCGAATTTGAAGAAGCCGAACAAATGGGCATCGTCAATAGCGTCTATGCGGCGGAAAACTTTTTGGAAAAAGTGCTGGAATATGCGCGGCAATTTATTCCTCCCCACAAAGCCAGCAAAGCCGTCGGCTTGATCAAGCGCGCCGTGCAATCCGGCAGCGAAGTGCCGTTCAGCGAATCGCTCGCGATCGAGCGCGAGTTGCAGCAGCAGCTCTTCCAGAGCGAAGATGCGAAAGAAGGTTTGACGGCGTATAATGAGAAGCGCAAACCGAATTTTGCGGGTCGATAAAATTAAAATTGCAAGGGCGCGTCGCGTCGCCGTGTGCACTTGCAATTTGTTTTTAATTTTGAACATTGCTGCCGGAGATGTTTAAACGAAACAATCGTTTTCAAGAAATTCATGGCGCGTCTTGGGCCGTTTATGGCCCCGGCGAGGAAGCGCGGATTGGACAATTTGATCCGGGCGATTTTATTTTGACCAAGGGCACGAAATGGCAAAATCGTTTGATTCGCTTTGGTCAAGCCTTGCGCCATCGCGGCAAAAATCGCCAGTATATTCGCTGGACCCATGCCGCGTTGATTACTTCGTATGATGGGGAGTTGATCGAAGCGGTGGGCACGGGGGTGCGGCGCGGGCATTTAAGTGAATATACGGAAAATGAATATCGCATTGTGCGGCTCGGAGCATTGGCCACGATAAATGATCGTTTGCAGATGGTCAAATATGCCAAATGGTGTTTGAAAGAAGAATACGGCTACTCGATTATTTTTAGCATTGGCATCAGCTTGTTGATGGGCGGAAAATTCCGCTTTGGCTTTGACGGCCAGGCGATTTGTTCCGGTTTGGTGGCGCGCGCGTTAGAACGAACCAGTGTTATTTTGGATAAATCGCCCTCCCATATTATGCCCGCGGATCTGGCCAAATATTTCAAAGTCGTCGATCATAAGTGAAAATTGTTGTTCAGCACTTTAAATTTTTTAACAAACTATGCAGACCCAACTTTTCATCAATGGCAAATGGGAAAACGCCGCGAGCGGCAAAACTTTTCCAACGCTTAATCCCGCCACTACCGAAGTGATTGCGCAAATCGCCGAAGGCGGGGTGGAAGATATTGACCGCGCCGTCAAAGCCGCCCGCGCAGCGCTCGACGGGCCGTGGGGTAAAATGAACGCGTCCGAGCGTGGCCGCATCATTTGGAAAATGGGCGAACGCTTGCTCGAACGCATCGATGAAATTGCCAAACTCGAAACCCTCGACAACGGCAAAACCATCACCGAGTCCAGCAAGATCGATGTGCCGTATGCCGCGGATTTGTATTTTTATTACGGCGGCGCCGCGACCAAACTTGAAGGCCACACTATTCCAGTGAATGGCCCATATTTTAACTACACCTTGCGCGAGCCGCTCGGCGTCATCGGCCTCATCGTGCCGTGGAATTTTCCGTTGTTGCTGGCGTCGCGCAAAGTAGCGGCAGCACTGGCAGCGGGCAATACGTTGATTCTAAAACCGGCGGCGCAAACGCCGCTCACCGCGTTGATGCTCGCGGAAATCGGCATGGAAGCGGGGCTTCCTCCGGGGGTGCTCAACGTCGTTCCCGGCCACGGTTCGACGGCCGGCGCTGCGCTCGTTAAACATCCCGACGTCGATGGCATCGCGTTGACCGGCGGCACTTCGACCGGTCAGCAATTGATGCGCGACGGCGCAGCGACCGTGAAGAAAATGCATCTCGAACTCGGCGGTAAATCACCGAACATCGTTTTTGCCGACGCCGATCTGGAAGCCGCGGCACGCATGGCACTGATGGGAATTTTTTATAATAAAGGAGAAGTTTGCACCGCCGGTTCGCGTTTGTTGGTGGAGAAATCCATTTACGATAGCTTCATGGAAAAAGTCGTCGATCGCGCGAAAAAAATGCAGCCCGGGGATCCGTTGGATCCGAAAGCGCGGCTCGGCCCGCTCGTTTCCGAAGCACAGCTCGCGAATGTAAAAAAATATGTTGAGATCGGCGAACGTGAAGGCGCGCGCTTGCTCGTTGGCGGCCGTCAGCCCGATCCCGCGCCGGGAAAAGGTTATTTTTATCAGCCGACGATTTTTGACAACGTGCAGCCGAATTCCACCATCGCGCAGGAAGAAATTTTCGGCCCGGTACTCGCCACACTCACCTTCAATGATGGCGATGAATTGCTGAAGATCGCCAATGGCACGATGTACGGCCTGGCTAGCGCCATTTGGACGAAAGATATCAAAAAAGCGCATCGCCTCGCCAAAGCGTTGAAAGCCGGCACGGTGTGGATCAACACCTACAACAACTATGATGCGGCGATGCCGTACGGCGGCTACAAAATGAGCGGCTTTGGCCGCGAAAGCGGCATGGAAGCATTTGAGTTTTACACCCAGTCGAAAAGCGTGTGGGTGGATTTGAGTTGAAAAATTTGCGCTATGAATGCTTCAACGCCTACGAAATCTAACCCGCGGCCGGTGCTCGATTTGCCGCGTTCGTCATTTGAGATCACGCTTGACATTTTTGGCGCGCTCGGGATTTTGATCATGACTTTTTATATCGTTTGGTATTGGTCGAGCCTTCCCGAGGTAATTCCAACGCATTTTGGCAGTTCCGGCGCGCCCGACGGTTGGGGCGCCAAAAGCACTTTATGGGTGCTGCCGGCGATTAGCCTGGTGATTTATATTGGCCTCACCATTTTGAGTAAATATCCGCACGTCTACAACTACCTCTGGCTTATTACCCCGCAAAACGCTAAAATGCAATATCAAGTCGCTCGGCAAATGATCATTCTGCTAAAAACGGAAGTGGTCTGGCTATTTGCCTATGTCGTTTTGCAAACGATTCAAACGGCGTTGGGAAAGGCCAAGGGGCTTGGCACAGAGTTTTTGCCGATCTTTCTCGTTCTAATATTTGGAACGCTCGGATTTTATTTATTCAAAGCGTATCAGGCCAGATAATTTATTAAAACGCTGAAGATAAAATAGCTATCCGAATTAACCAGCAACAAGAAACCAGTCATTATGTTTCCTGAAATTTTTATTCTCTCCGCCGCCCGTACGCCCATCGGCAAATTCGGTGGCAGCTTTGCGGAAATGACGGCGCCCGAGCTCGGTGCGTTTGCCGCGAAAGCCGCGATTGAACGCGCGAAAATCGAACCGGCGCAGCTCAACGAAGTGATCATGGGCAATGCGCGACCGGCCGG
>CAYUVM010000442.1:0-4442 GCA_964447935.1 uncultured Cytophagia bacterium
ATAAACTTAAAACGCTGGGGGTATGTCGTCATTCCTGACCACTCGTCAATTGATCCAATTGTTTCTTTAAAATTTCTGCCAGCTCGTTTTTGCCCTGCGCTCGGGCGGCGAGCCAAAGGTTTTGCAGCGCGGCGACATCCTGTGGGTTGACTTGTAACAGGCGCGTGTACCATTGCGCCATCGCGGCGTAGTCGCCAAGATGCCAGGCGCAATCACCGAGGTAGCGAAAAATTTCGGTAATCGGCAGCGCGGTTGCAGCGCCGAGCTTGATCGCGGCGTCATTGCTATCCACAGCAGCATATTTGCCGTTCGCCGCGTCAACTTCCTGGCCGCGCCGCTTCAGCGCTTCCTGAAACAACAGCAAAGCGTATTCGTGCTTTTCCTGTTGATAGTAATGCTGCGCAAACGCAATGAGATCTTCGGAAGCGCCGGAGGCGCGCATTAAATCTTTGAAGGCGGCTTCGGCCTGCTCGGATTTTTGTTTATCCAACACCGCGGCGCGGCAACGCAGCGCCGAAACATCGCGGCTGGATTTTTTGAGAATCTCGTCGCTCAACCGCAGTGCCTCGTCATAACGTCCGGCGTTATAATAAAGCTGCAACAATGCATGCCGGGCTTCCAGATCATTGGCATTCAACGCATTCGCTTTTTCGAGCACGGCCAACGCGCCGTTGTTGTCCGCGGTTGCGACGAGTACGCCGGCGAGAGGCGAATAGGCGTCATAACGTTCCGGCAGAATCAAAACGGCATTTTGCAGCGGCGCCACGGCTTCGGACAACGCATTGCTTTTAATCGCCGCCACCCCGCGGTTAAAATTTTCCCGCCAAAAATATTCTTTGCGATTGGCGATTTTATTTTTCCAGCGCCCGTCCTTGCTTGCGATTGTGGCAAAATCATTTAACAACTCTGAATACTTTTGCATGCGGCCGTGCAGATCGCCAAGCCGGAAGCGCGCGGCGTGATCGTCGGGATGCGCTTCCAAATGCCGTACTAAAGCGGCTTCGGCCTTGACCAATTCGTTGCTGCGCTCGTAATGATCGACCTCGACGAGGACACGGTTTTGGCAGGCGGCAAATGCCAGCAGCGCCCACAGCGGGCTTATTTTTCTCAAATAATTCGTTACCATAACTTCTCAAGATACGGCAAATTTTGCACCAGCGCAATAGTTTTGGCAGCCACATAACAAAAACACTGCTGTCTCGGTGCCACGGTTATCGAATATTGCGCTTGGCGTGTGAAATTTTTTCGCCATTCTCACTAATGAGACAATGTAGCGATTCTGTGGGACATGCGCAAGTTACAAAACTGTCGCAAACAGGATACAAATGTGTCAGGGTGGGGCAAACTGTGTCCATTTTTGAGCAGAAATTTTGGACAACTATCATTGAATATTGTTCTCCCATTTTGCGCGCGATGAAAAATTAAAAATGAGAAATTAAAAACCATTAATCTTCGCCAATATACGTTATTTTTTATTTCGCGCTCATTCACGGTTAGCCAATTAGTCGGCATTTTCAAGATTATAGCAGGATGCCGTATGCCCAAGTCATTCCCGCTGAATCGCTATAAAAAATCTTGCCTTTCACTCTTATTTATATCATCTTTCCAATAGTGCATTTCAGATAAGCGATAATCCAACATGCTGAAAACTTTGTCAAGTCACAACCCAACGCTACTCCTCGTCAATCCATGGATCACCGATTTCGCTGCGTATGATTTTTGGCTGAAACCGATGGGCCTGCTGTATCTGGCAGCAGCGTTGCGCCAACAGGGCTACGCCGTGCGCTTGGTGGATTGCATGGATCGTGCACATCCGGAACTTCTGCATTGGCAAGGTCTCTCTCATCCGGAAAATCAGCGCTGGAGCACGGGAAAATTTGTACGCCAGCCGATTCCCAAACCAGCAATTTATCGAGATATTCCGCGACACTATGCGCGCTACGGCATGCCGCCGGAGGTTTTTCAAAAGCTTTGCGGCGCCGCTCCCCAACCTGAGGCCATTCTGGTCACCAGCGGGATGACTTACTGGTATCCCGGCGTGCAGATGACGATTGCGGCGTTACGCCAGTTTTATCCGAACACGCCAATTTTGTTGGGTGGAATTTACGCCACTTTGTGTACCGCACATGCGCAAAAATTTTCCGGCGCAGATTTAGTGCTCGCGGGCGAAGCCGAGTCTCTTATTGATTCCCATATTCGTGCCACCCTCGGGCTTGGCACACGCGGCCCCGGGCTTCAGACCTCGGACCATTTTCCGACCCTCGATGATTTGCCGTTTCCGGCGTTTGATCTTTATCCCCGCTTGCAATGCGCCACGATCATGACCTCGCGCGGTTGTCCGTTGCGCTGCACGTTTTGCGCTTCAAATATCGTTTCCGGTAAATATCGCTGGCGGAGTGTCGATGGCGTGAGTGCTGAATTGGAGTGGCTGCATCGCAGCCTCGGAGTCAATGAATTCGCGTTTTATGACGACGCGTTGCTCACCAACCGCGACCGGCATTTTTTGCCGCTCTGCGAAAAAATCATTCAGCAGCAGATCAGGGCCACATTTCACACGCCGAATGGCTTGCAGGCAAAATTTATAGATCCCACGGCTGCGAAATTGATGCAGCAAGCCGGATTCAAAACCATTCGCCTCGCTTATGAAAGCGGCAGCACCGAACGCCAACGCGACATGAGCAAAAAAGTGAGCAACGAAAGTTTCGCCGGCGCCGTGGAGAATTTGTATGCGGCCGGCTTTGGACCGAATGAATTGGATGCTTATGTGATGATGGCGCTGCCGGATCAGCCATTGCAGGAAATTCTGTGGAGCATGGCTTATGTCCATTCCCTCGGCGTCGGTATTCGTCTCGCCGCGTTTTCGCCCATTCCCGGAACCGTGGAATTTGAACGCGCCGTCGCGCGCGGCGAATTGGCACATGACGCCGATCCGCTGTTGACGAACAATTCGATTTTACCGATTCGCCTGCCGAGTGTGCCGCATGACATTTACGCCAAAATTAATAGCCTGTCAAAAGAATTGAACCGGCATTTGCTCAAAACCGGCCGCCCACTGGATTCGATGGACGATCTTTACAAACGGCTGCTGTCGGCGGTTGATTTAAAAACTGTAGCAGTTGAATGAAAAAACTATCATCTTTTGCGTATTCGATTTTTCCGGATTCCATTTTTAGCACCGCTTTAATTTTAGCGATACAAAAACCAACCTCACCCAACCCAAAGGAGAATGTCTATGCGCCGCTTGCTGTTGCTGCTACCCTTTATTTTTTACGGATGCGATCTTTTTCAACCGCCGCCGGTCACGCGCGAGGTGATTAGCACACCGGAAGCCCCGGCCGCGATTGGGCCGTACAGCCAGGCGATCAAAGTCGGGAACACGATGTATTGCAGTGGCCAGCTTGGGCTGAACCCGGCGACAGGCGATTTAGTCACCGGCGACATTCAAGAGGAAACACGGCAGGTGTTAAAAAATCTCGGCGCGGTGTTGCGCGCGGGCGGCGCGGATTATAAAGATGTGGTCAGTGTCACGATTTATTTGGCAAATATGGATGATTATAAAATCGTCAATGAAGTTTACGCCACATTTTTCAATGCGGATAAACCCGCACGCGCAACGGTGCAAGTAGCCCGCCTGCCGCGCGACGCCCGCGTGGAGATTTCATGTATGGCGGTAAAAGCCGAATAATGGAAAGACCAGCTTCAACTTTGCCCCGCCGAAATCGACTTAAACCAATTCTCTGGGGCGGGGTGGCCGTGGCATTGGCGGAAAATCTGCCGGGCCTCACTTTGCTCGATTGGGTTTGCTGCGGCACCATTTGGTCCGGCGCGCTGCTGGCAGTTTACTTGCGCTGGCGACAAAATCCGCAGGAGGGTGTGGCTTTCCGCGAAGCGCTTTCGTTGGGCATTATGGCGGCGTTGCTCGGTGCTGTCTTCAATTTGGCCATCGATCTTGCTTTCCAAAAACCCTTGAGCGACGTGTTGCGTTTTTTCGGCGAAAACACTACGGAATTGGCAACGAAACTGAGCCAATACTTTCCGGCGGAAATTTTTCAGCACCATCCCATGCTGTTACCAGCGCTATTTATTGCGATGAGCTTGGTTGTCCATATCACTGTCGGCGCGATTGGGGGCATGATTGGGATGACGCTGTTTTCGCCGGCCAAGAATGGAGGGGAAAGCAGTACGAGATTGGCATCTTCACAATCCGAATAAATCGGAAAATGATTTTGGGGCGTTAGTGAACTTGCGCAGTCATAAACTCAAGATATGCCGGGCTGAATAGTTCAAAATTGCGCAGCAGCATTGTACCGCTAGAAATTTTTCGCCTGCGGGCGTTGCACCAAAATAAAAAAGGGAAAAGATTTTAAAATCTTTTCCCTTTTCTTTATATAAAATTAATTTCCGGCGACGACCTACTCTCCCGCCCCGTTACCAGGGTAGTA
>CAYUVM010000443.1:0-4436 GCA_964447935.1 uncultured Cytophagia bacterium
GCCCAATTCAGCACACACATGGCTTCAATAATCCCTGAAACCATCTCGCCGCTTAAGGCAAAATTGGCCAAATTGATTCTTCAATCATCGGTCCTCTAACAAAAACAAAAGGCGCCAAACCAAATTGCTCACCAACCGACCTGACTTTTGGTGATCTTGGATAACTTTGCAGTGTCGGCCCTGATTCAACAACTTTTCCGCCACAAACCAAGATCCATCTGGCATGGTGCCGCGCAAGTTCTTGTTCGATCCATTTTGGGTAATTTTCATAAGCCGAAATTTGCAGCGCGTCTCGCTCGGCTCTCGACATCGCAAGATACTCACTAAACGAAATGGCAAAAAGATCTCTGGCAACGGGTGCGGGCGATGGCGCCGGAATGCGTGGCGTGCCATTTTTTTTCCCGCGCACAGAAGCGAGGCGTTTTTCCACTCGCTCAAGCTCTTCCGAAGAGAGCGTATCGAGCGTATCTAAAAACTGGTCAAGCGGCGGATGTTGAGTTTCCATATTGCCCTCCGCAAAAATCACGCTGGTTCATTCGATAGATCAAATTCAAACTCAAACTCTTTTGGCGCTTCAAACACGGTGACTTTGCCGGTTTTCAAAAACTCAAAAATTCCGCTGAAATCATTTTTCAACGGCACCACCGGCACGCCAAGCTTTTCTTGCAGCTCGCTCGGTTTCCAATCATCAAGGAAAATCTGTTTGTCATTCAAACAACTTTTGGGCAGAAAAACGGCCGTGCCGAGGTCGCGATCTTGCAGCGCGGCGAAAATATCCTGGCCGGTGAGCAGGCCGGAGACGCGAATGGTATCGCCGTAAAATTTATTAGTAACGACGACCAACTCCGGCGAAAAATTTTTGATTTGCTGCAAGCGCGGCAAAATGTTTTCGGCAATAAATCCGCCGGCCAACGTCGCGCTCACCAGCGTGACTTTCGTGGGCCGGCCGAGCCGTTTGGGCAGGCGTTTCACCTGCCGTTCCTGAAAATCATCAACGAGATCGCGCAACATACCGACGCCGTTTTCCATTTGCTCGAAGGCGTCGTAGCGGCTCGCCGGCGGAATCGGTTCACCGGCCATGAGGTAAAATTCATCCGAGGGATAAACGAAATTCATGCCGAGGCGTTGGTGAAATTCCGCGGCGTAGTCGTCGGCGATGCGCAGAAAATTTTTGGCATAATCTTTCGTCACCGGCTTGATGGCGGTGAGGCCCTCACGGTGGCGCGTCAATCCCACCGGCACCACGGCGACACTGCGCAGATGCGGGTAGTAGCGTTCGAGATCAGACAGGGTGCGGCGCAACACTTCACCGTCATTGAGTTCCGGGCAGAGCACGATTTGCGTGTGCAGCTCGATGCCATTTTGCGTAAGATAATCGAATTTGTCCAACAAGCGATCGTCGAATTTGATGCCGAGCAGAAATTTTCGCATCTCCGGCTCGGTGGCGTGAACGGAGATGAACAGCGGGGTGAGGCGCTGGCGCACAATACGCTCCAAATCGGCACGGGACATGTTGCTGAGCGTGACGTAATGGCCGGAGAGAAAAGAGAGTCGAAAATCTTCATCGCGAAAATACATCGTCGACCGCATGTTTTGCGGGTTTTGATCGACGAAGCAGAAAATGCAATCATTACCGCAGCGGCGGATTTTTAGGGGTTCAAAGTTGAGGCCGAGACTGTCGTCCGTGTCTTTTTCAATTTCGAAAATAATTTGCTCGTTCCCGCGCCGGACTTCCATTTCGATGGCTTCTTCGGCGGTGAGAAAGCGATAGTCGATAATATCCCGCACAGGGGCGCCATTGATGCTTAAAACTTCGTCGCCAGGTTGCAGGCCGCATTCACGACCAGTGCTGGCCTGGTCAATGGTGATGATTTTCACAACAATCTTTCAAATTTGACGCTGTATGAAATGAAATTATCCCCAAAAGCTTGATCAGCTCAATCCATTAAATCCGTTACCTAAAAACTGCGTACGCGGATTGAACCGATTTAAGGGTCAATGTTTTATTCCTCCTAAAAACACAAAGCGCCCACCGATCGGCCTTTGGATACGTCATTTAAGGAAATCGGGGAGCGCTAAAATATACGAATTTAAATAGTTGCAGTCAATTCAATTTTCTGGGAAACAAAGAACATGGGAACTTCGGAACCGCTTTCTAAGGCATTTCTTCGAACGTTACTCTTCCAACACATACTCAAAGGTCACAAAGCACACAAGCAAAAAGATCAAATCAAAACCCGCCAATATTTTTAGCCAGCCGGTGATCTCGCTCCAGCCTTTGCCGGCCAGCGCGCCGGCCGTGGCGTTGACCGCAGATAAAATAACCGGCACTTCGATCGGAAAAAGCAAAATCGGCAACATGATCTCGCGCGTGCGGGTGTTGACGGAAATCGCGCTCAATAAAGTTCCCACCGCGGCAAAGCCGATGGTGCCCAGAAAAAAAATCACCGCCAGCTTGTCGAGCCCCTGCCAGAAATCAAAATTAAAAAAGATCGAGAAGAGCACAAACGTCGGCACTTCGATTAGAAAAATAAAAATGGCGTTGCCCACTGCTTTGCCGAGGCAAATGAGGCCATATTCCACCGGCGCGAGAATAAGCCCTTGCAAGCAGCCGCGTTCGACTTCGTGCACCATCGAACGATACAATCCCAACACCCCGGCGAAAGTGAAAGCGACCCACAGAATGCCGGGGCCGGCTTCGCGCGTCGCGCGGCTGCCGGGATCGAAGGTGAAATTGAACACGACGACGACGATGAGCGCGAACATCAGCATCGACGACAACATTTCTTTCGTGCGAAATTCCGCGAGCAAATCTTTCCAAATCAGCGCGGCGAGTTTACGCCAATGGCTCATGGCGAGCTCCGCGGGTTTGAGGTCGCACCGGCCACCAGGTCAAAATAGGCCTGCCGCAAAGTGGCTTGGTCAAGTTCGCGCGTGGATTTTTCCCATGCGACTTGGCCGCGCAAAAAAATGATAATACGATCGGCCAATGCCAGCCCCTGCTCGAGATCGTGTGTAATCAGCAAAATCGTCCGGCGTTCGGAGCGCAATTTTTGCAACCACCCGGTGAGCATCGAAGCGGCGTGTTGATCAAGGCCGGTATATGGTTCATCGAGAAAAAGCAAGCTCGGCTGATGCAGCATCGCGCGGGCAATCGTCAAACGCTGCTGCATGCCGCGGGAAAAAGCGCGGACGCGATCTGCCGCGCGTTCGCGCAAGCCGACTTCGGTGAGAACTTCATTAACGCGCGACGCGGGATTGGGCACATCATACAGCTTGGCATAAAACAACAGGTTTTCCGCAGCAGTCAGATCGTCATAAAGAAAAGATTGATGGCCGATGACGCCGAGCCGGCGATGATGCGAGAGTGTCGTCTCGCGCAGCGGCTGGCCATCG
Organism: uncultured Cytophagia bacterium; assembly: GCA_964447935.1. GTDB lineage: Bacteria > Zhuqueibacterota > Zhuqueibacteria > Zhuqueibacterales > Zhuqueibacteraceae > Zhuqueibacter. The sequence goes on from CAYUVM010000443.1 coordinate 3,397, forward strand.
ATCAAGATTTCGCCGCCGCTGGGACGGGAAATCGCGGCGAGGAGGCGCAGAAAGGTGGTTTTGCCCGCACCGTTGGGGCCGAAAATCGTCACACATTCGCCCGGGGCAATTTGCAACGAAATATTTCGCAGCGCGTAAAAAGCGCCGAAGGTTTTGACGAGATTTTTAACGGTGATCGCCGGCGCGGAGTTGGCGGCAGAAGAGAAGCTCAAGTGAGCTTGCCTCCACAGGCGTTGCAAAATTGATCTTCCGCGCCCACCGGCTGGCCGCAATGATGACAAAAGCGCTCGGCATTTTTAACCGCACCGCTGGGCGCGGAACGGTGCGATGAACGGCTGACAGTTTGATCGATTTGCTTCATCATGCCGATGGCTTCGGTCTTATATTGCTGCCGCAGGGCTTCATAATCTTCTTCGGACAGTTTGCCCATTTGATAATCGAAATCGATGTCGCGAATAGCGGCATAAATTTCATTTTTCCGCGCTTCCATTTCCTGGGCGCGGTGATTCAAGGCAAAACTGGCTTTGCTTTTTTGCTTCTGCAATAACGGGTAGGCGATAAACGCCGCCGTTGCAATCGCGAGAACAACACCGATGATTTCAATCATAAGTTCTGGTTCCTGGTTTCAAATTTCCCGTTGCAGGTTGCTAAACAATTTACGGCGCCGGCAACAAGGAGCCCAAAGTCTATTTATCAAAATCTTTTAACTCTCGTTCAAACCGATCCTGGTAGGGGTCGGCGGGCGCATTGGCGGCTTTTACCGTTGCCGCAACGGCCGATTGCGGCGCGGTTTGTTTTTTCCATCCGGAAATGACTTTCGCCACGATAAAGCCGCCGACGATCAATGCGACAAAAGGCAATATCCAGGCGGTTAAATTAAAACCTTCTTTCGTCGGCGCGGCGAGAATGCGCTCGCCGTATTTGACCACCATGGCTTGCAAAATCTCCGGCTTGCCCTTGCCTACGTGCATAAGCGTCGAGAACTCTTTACTAATCCCTTTTGATTCGCTGCAAATCATGCCGACGAGACAGCCCTGAAT
>CAYUVM010000444.1:0-4427 GCA_964447935.1 uncultured Cytophagia bacterium
TAAAAAGAGCCAATAAAATCGGGGCTAAAACACCAAGTCAGAAAGTTGATTTACTACCAAACTGGTGAGATCTTTGAAGGCCCTCTCAGCAATCTTGCGATTAAGTTCGCGAATTTTATCGTGATCATAACTCGCGGTGGAAATTGGCCAGCCGCTGTGGGGCTTTATGGGTTGAATGGCAATTTGCTGCTCGTCGATTTGCGGTTGGGCAATGGTGATTTGGATTTGCCCCTGCGCGATGAGTTCGCCCACTTTAAGCGCGGCCAGTTGCAAATAAGGCCGGATTTCAATTTTGAGCGTATGTGTTCCTGCGGTGAGCGCCTCTTCGCCGCCGCGCAGTATAAAGCGATTCCACAAAAACCGGCCCCAGGAATCTTCGTTGGTGGTGCTGAGCAACGGCACGCGCCACACAGTGCGGGTGTTTTTGCTCGCGGGGCTGCCGGCGCCGGTAGGAAGATTTTCCTGGTAAATTAAAACACCGTCGATATAAAATGTAAATTGATAATTGCCCTTTTGCGTGAGGGTTTCTGCCGATAATTCGGGCGCCAGTGCGTGCAGATAATTGGTGAGCGAGTTGCCCATGAACACTCTGATATTGAAATCGCAATTTTCTTTTAAAGCAAACGTGGTGAGAAAATCCGCTTCGGTATAATTTTCCACAGGAATCACCTTTTCCATAAAAATGATTTCGCCAACATGGGCTTGGTGCAGCGGGCTGGTAATGCCGTCACTTTGAACCAAGTCTGACGTTTGCCCCCAAACCGCGAGAGATTGCAAAAGAAGATAGGCGATGCAACAATTTTTTTTAATCATCTTTGACCTTGTATAATTTAAAAAGTAAAAAAGAATCTGATGCGGTTCGCTGAGCCACAGCGTGCACGGAGAACTTAGGAATGCCGATGAAAAAATTTACCCAAGTGGTCTTCATGCCCGAGTACTTTAATCGGGCATTTATTGAGCTTTGCATAACTGATTGAAACCAGATTGCTCTTAACGAGTATCGGCTGAACGCAAATAATTTAAGGCCTGCAAACTTACCAAAATAGAATGGAATTAACATGCGCTTCAACGCGCAAAAATGAGCCGGCGATACAGGGAAGGCCGGAGGCCATGGCAGGCTTTAAAACAGCGGATAAAATGGCTTTGGTCGGCAAATCCGCAGGCAAACGCGATTTCAGTCAAAGAGAGGTTGGGATCGGCAAGCAACGCCAGCGCTTTTTCAAGTTTGATTTTGCGCAGATAATCCCCCAACGTGCAATTGAAGTATTTGGGAAAGCCTCTGGAAAGATGGACCGGATGAATCTGCAATGCATGGGATAAATTTTTCAGGCTGCGTTTTTCTTCGCCACCGTCATGCAAGAGTTCTTTGATTTGGTTTACCCACCTCGGCTGGCGCACCCCGGCCTTTGGCGGCCTGGGCAATATTGTCGACAGCGCTTGCCAAACCAGGGCCGGAATCGCAATCGGCTGGGTGTCATCATTAATTTTAGTTTCTTGAAGAATTTTGTAAAAGATAATTTTGGTTGCAGGATTCACAATCTTGATGCTGCCCTGTAATTGCTCGAGTACGCGCCTGAAATCTTCCGGGCCCTCTTTAGCAAATTCGAGGTGAAAACCGCGGGTAAAGCCTTGGGGTTTGCGGTTGTAATGTGGCTCCTGCCAATGGTGAAACAACAGGCTTCCGGCCGAGCAGTGGTAGGTTTCTTTTTTATTGCCTTCGATCAGTTTCCCCTGCACAATAAAGGTAAAATAAGCATTGTCGTGATAATGCCAATCCACGCGCTCGTGGGTATATTCGGTATCGGTGAGCGTCATTCCGGGGAGGCGCAGCGTCGCGTTAGTCTGTCCGTAAAATTGTCCGGTACGAAGGTTTTGCATCTGTCAAATGTATGAGGTTAAAATGAGCCTGTGCGGCAAATGCTTTGGGTTGATTCGCTGTGAAAATGCATGTAACGTTTGACGATGAAAGTTAGATTTTGGTTGCATCGCGCCAGAATCGGGCTGCGGACAATTTTCTCCAGTGCCGGAGTTCCCCGGCGTAACGCCAACAATCCTCTTGCTTTTCTCTCCACAAAATGCTAATTTTTTGTGCGGTTCTTTATACTCGTTATGGTTTATTTTTTGAGTCCTGCTCGCGAAGGTGGGTATCCATAAGTTTCTGAAAAACTTGGATTCCTGCTTTCGCGGGAATGACAGTGTGAGGTAAAATTCTCACCTGAAACGAGTATAGTTTTGGCAAACAGGCTGTATGATTTTTTCAAGCGCTAACGGAGGAGAGAACATGGCCGCCAACGGCAAAGCGATTTTAGTGGTGATTCCAACCGACGGCTTTCGAGAAGAAGAGTATAAAGCGACACGCGAGGCATTGGAGAAAAACGGCGCAACGGCGATCTCCGCTTCCACGGTGCGGCAGGGTGCCATCGGGTATGCGGGCGAGACGGTTAATCCCGAGGTGTTGATTGACGAGGTGAATCCGGAGGATTACGCCGGGGTGGTTTTTATTGGCGGCCATGGAGCCAGCCAGTATTGGCATGATTACAAAGCCCACGAGATTATCCGGGCGTATGCGAAAGCGGGCAAACTTATTGCCGCCAACGATCGCTCGCCGGTGGCGTTGGCCGTTGCCGGCATTTTGGCTGGCAAAACCGTGACCGGACACAATTCGGTGTTTGAAAAATTAAGCAATGTCGGCGCGAAATACACCGGCCGCAAAGTCGAGCATGACGGCAACATCATCACCGGCGAAGGCCCGAATGCGATTTCGCTTTTTACGGCCGAACTGGCGAAAGCGGTGAAAGGCCATGCGTAAAAATAAAACGTGAATTGCAGCTTACGTTTGACACTTTTCGTTTTAGCTTTTTATGCAAGCAGATTTCCTTTACAATCCCTACGGCAAATTTTTGCAGGAGAAGTTCGGCGCGCGTGTGCATAAAGTGAGCGTGCATGCCGGATTCACCTGCCCGAACCGCGACGGCACCGTGGGGCGCGGCGGCTGCACATATTGCAACATCGTCAGTTTCACGCCGGAAAATGCGCGCCCGAAATATTCCGTACGCGATCAAATAGATTCCGTGGTCGCGTTTATGAAACGCCGGTTTGACGCCAAGAAATTCATTATTTATTTTCAGCCGTATAGCAACACCTACGCGCCGGTCGAGCACCTCGAGAGGCTTTATCGCGATGCGCTCACGTATCCGGAGGTGGTCGGCCTCTCCATCGGCACGCGCCCGGATTGTATTGATGACGAGAAACTGCAGATGCTCGCGGAACTGGCGCGCGAAACCTTTGTGAGTCTCGAATACGGCATCGAATCCGTTTATGACGAGACGTTGCGTCTCATTAATCGCGGCCATGATTTTGCCTGCACCGCGCGCGCTTTTCGCCGCACGCGGGAATTTGGCCTGCATGTCAGCGGCCATACGATCATCGGTTTTCCCAACGAGACCGAGGCGCAGCGCCTCGCCTCGGCGGCGGTGATTAATGAACTCAAACCCGACGTGTTGAAGATTCACCATCTGCATGTGGTCAAACACACTGAGTTGGCGCGGCAATATGCAGCGCAGCCGTTTCACGTCTACACCTTTGCCGAGTGGAAAGACTTTGTGATTCGCTATCTCGAACGTCTGTCGCCGGAAATTATTATTGAGCGCTTGTACGGCGAAGCGCCGCGGGATTTGCTTATTGCGCCGCGCTGGCACCTCACCAAAGGCGAAATTCTGTTGCGCCTCGAAGCCGAAATGCGGCGGCGCGGCACGTTTCAAGGACGGCGGTTTTGCGAAACGGTAGAGGCCAATTCCATCCTGGTGTAAGGCTCACCGTCCGGCCGGCCCAATGAGTTGAAACGCGTTGGGCTTTTTATTTTGAGCGGTCATGGCTCGAGTCATTGCCGAGGCGCCAAGTTACCAGCTAACAAAACTATGGAACCAGAAAAACAAAAAACTGCCAAGCAACATCTCTTTTTATTGACCCTGGGCGTGCTGACGATCTTAAGCCTCATCTCATTGACGGCACCGTCAAATCGTTCGGCGCCGGTGATGCCCGGTGATCCAACCCATGAACAAGCTCGAAAGGTTGAAGAATGCCTAAATTGTCACGCCAACACCGCCACCGCCGTCAAACCAATGAAGCACCCGCCGCAGACCAATTGCGGGTTCTGTCACAGCCGGAAATAGATGATGAGCAAATTGAATTTCTGCCGACAGGCCAGGGTGAAGCGGCCGCCGGAAAAAATGATCGCGTGAAAGAACTCGTGCGCCAGCTTTTGGTGGAGTTGGGCGAAGACCCGAAGCGTGAAGGCCTGCGCCGCACCCCCCGCCGCGTCGAACGGGCCTTTAATTTTTTGACCTCCGGCCATCGGCAAAGCATCAAGAAGATTCTCAACGGCGCGCTGATTGAAGAGAAAAATAAGGAAATGGTGATTGTAAAAG
>CAYUVM010000445.1:0-4409 GCA_964447935.1 uncultured Cytophagia bacterium
GCCAAGCGGAAGACGTGGCGAATACGATTCTCTTTCTCTGCTCGGATTTGGCGAAGCACATTACCGGCGAAGTGATTAAAGTCGATGGCGGACAGTACATCTAAAAAAGATAAAAAGCAAAAAAGAAAAGAGCGCTAGCCGATAAATCTTCAGGAGAGAATATGGCTGAACGAGAGCGGATTTTTACCGGATGGCAAGACAAGCCATTCGAAGAAATCATGACACTTTGCCGCGATGTGGTCGAAGATCCTGAATATCCCACCGTGCGGCGCTGGCGTGAGACGGGCGGGAAGGTGGCCGGGCATTTTCAAGTTTACTTTCCCGAAGAAATCGCGCACGCGGCGGGATTGCTGCCGGTTAAAATTTGTGGCGCGCAGGTCGAAGGCATGGAAGCCGAATCGCATTTCGGCTCGTATCTGTGCTCGATTATCAAAACGTCTCTCGAGCTGGCGTTGACGAAGAAGATCGCACTCGATATGTTCGTCACACATCCCATCTGCGACGCGGCGCGCAATCTGGCGGCGATTTGGGGCCGCAACTTTTCCTACAAATGCCAGATTCTTTACTTGCCGCAAAATCCCAATTCGCGCTATTCGATCAAATATCTTCGCGATGAGTATGAAAGATTGCAAGGTGATGTCGAAGCCATTGCAGGCTGTAAAATTAAGGATGATGACTTGCGGCGCTCGCTCGCGGTTTATAATGAAAGCCGTGCGCTCATGCGTGAGTTGTACGCGATCAAACGCGAAACACCGTGGCTGCTCCCCGCGGACGAAGCGTTTGTACTGATCGCGCTCGCCGGGTTTCTGCCGCGCGAGGAGTACAACGATTTTCTCCGTGCGGTTCTGCCCATGCTCAAAGCGCGTCCGCTGAAAAAGCAGGACAAGATGCGCGTGGTGTTTGAAGGCGGTTTTTGCGAATTGCCGCCGGTGGATTTGCTGCAAACCATCGCGCAGTCGTGTTACGTTGTCGATGATGACTTGCTGATTGGCCTGCGTTACCTGGTTGAACATGTTTCGCTGCAAGGCGAGCCGCTGCTCAATTTGGCGGCAGCCTACATTGAAAAATCTTCCTACAGTCCGGTGCAGCACGATCTGCGCAAGCCGAAAGAGAACATGCTGCTCGACCGCGTCAAACAATCGCGCGCCGAAGCCGTGATTCTCGCCGCGGCCAAAATGTGTGAGCCGGGATTGGAGGAGCAAGTGACGTACAGCAAAGCGCTCGACGCGGAGCACATTCCGTATTTCATCACCGAGTTTGAAGAGAACCAAACCACGTTCGAGCATCTCGGTATTCAGCTCGAGACGTTTGTGGAGAATATTCTGTTTGACTGACTGCGGGATGGGTGGATTGACGGATTTCTGGATTAATCGAACGAAGCGCGCCAGAAATCCAACCATCCAGAACTCCACCGATCCCGCAATCCCCAAATCCAGAGAGGGAAAAAATGGCAAATGATAACAATGGCATCGTCGGGCGTGGCAACCGCGATGGCGCCAAACTCTTTCGCGATTGGTTTACGGAGCTGAACGAATGCAGCGAGCGCGGGGAAGGCGCGGCGTATGTGTTTGTAATGGGAAGCCTCAATGAGATTCTCAAAACCTTTGATCTTCCTGTTGTATTTCCCGAAATCAATTCTCTCCAAACGGCGGTGCGCAAAGTCGCGCCGGAGTTTCTCAACGCAGCCGAGGAGTATGGTTATTCGCCGGATATTTGCGGCTACGTGAAAGCCGACGTCGCGGTGCAATTGAACGGCGGCCAACACCCGATGGGCAAAATTCCCAAGCCGCGGCTCGCGGTGCTCACCAATGCTTGCAACACCTACATTAAATGGGCGGAGATTTGGGAGCGCATGTATCGCGTTCCGATTTTCACCATTGACATTCCCGCGACGCGCGCGGCGGGCACGCAGTCGTGGCCTGGCGATCCGGATTTCGAGCGCGACCGCCGTTACCTTGCGGAGCAGCTCAAAGAGCTGATCGCGCTCTGCGAGCAGATCACCGGCAAGAAATTCGACATTGACAAGTTTCGTGAGGTGTTGGGTTATGCGAATGACATGAGCCATGGCTGGAAGCAGGCGCTCGAATACAACCAATCTTCGCCAGCCGTGTTCAACGCGCTCACCGATGGCACAATTTATCTCGGCGTGGCCAATGGCTTGCGCGGCACTGCAGCGGGCAGCGTATTCTTTAAAAATCTTGTCGAGGAACTGGCATACAAAGCCACGCACGGCATCGGCACATTAGAAGATGAAAAATTTCGGCTCGCCTTCGTGGGCGTGCCGTGCTATCCGATCTTTCGCCGCTTCAATGAGTTCTTCTCGAATTGGGGCGGCGTGTTTGTGCATTCGACCTACTTGTGGTTTGCCGCGGGCGGCACAAATCTTGGTTTCGAATACGATTTGCGCGACCCAATTGAAAGCCTCGCCGCCGGCGTGTTGATCAGCGTGCGCGATGCGATGGATAGCATGTTTCATCAAGATCAGGCAATTCTGTCGATGGCGCAACCTTTTCACCTCGACGGGGTGGTTTATCATCCCATCAAAAGCTGTCGCACCGTTTCCACCGGCCTCGCTGATGGTCGCCGTTATTTGATGTCGAAAAAAGACGTTCCCACCCTGTTCATCGAATCCGACATGATGGACCAGCGCGTGGTCTCGGAGGCGCAGATGAAGAATCGGATCGATGCGTTTTTTGAGGGTCTTATCTCACGTAAACAGATGTCGAGGGCAACAGGTTGATGGAAATAACATCTGTAAATAACTTTTGAGGCATAACGCTTCGTCTCTGTAGCACCGTAGGTTTGCACATTTGTTGATCGAAACCACAATGTATATGACTCTGAGAATTGTTTTGGCCTAATCATGTGGCGATGTAAAAATTTTAGCAGGTGATTCAAGTTAAGAAATTTAAATGGATAAGGAAATATTGTATGCATCATAAAACTGGCACTTTTCCGGTAGAATCGGCACTCTATGAAAAATGGACAATAGAATTTGACGGTTTTCATAACATATTAAAGGATGAACTCAACCGCCAGCTTGATGTCGTTGGTAAGCTCGACACAAAGTCTTCGACAATAGTGGCCTTGGATGCTGGGATAATAGTATATATAAGTTCGTTGAACAGTGCTGGCATATCCAAATGGTTGGCAATAGCTTCAATAATATTGATTATTTTTGGATTGTGTGTATCACTAGCAGTTATTGTTTCACGTCACTTGCATCTTTATCTTTCAAGTAGCTTTTGGTTAACTGTCAAGAAAGAAAAATTTGGTGATGCACGTTTATTTCTAACAAATGAATTTTCAACAACTGTCAATACTGATAGATTCGATTATTCGCATTTACTTTTAGAGCAGTTGACCGATCATAATTTGCATAATCGTTCAATTATCAAACGCAAAGGTTCTCTAGCTAACACCGCACTAATACTGAGTATTATGGGTTTTATCTTGCTCGGGTTAGCTCAAATAATCAAGTTTTTGATGCCTTGAAAGTGGTCTTAGTCAAAGCCTGACGTCTCTGTTCAATATCTTTGTGCGATGAAAATTGTCTATGAGAACTACTTTGCGATTAATCTAAAAAAGGAGATTTTTGCCATGTCCTACGCAGCCGGAGTCGATGTCGGCTCCACGCAAACCAAAGCGGTGCTGATTAACGCTAAAAAGCAAATTGTCGCGCGGGCGCTGACCTATACCGGTGCGAACGTTACGGCGGCCGCGCAAAAGGCATTTCAGCAGGCGATGGAAGCGGCGAAGATCGGCGAAGAGGAAGTGGAGTATGTGATCGGCACCGGTTATGGCCGCTACAAAGTGACGTTCGGCAACAAGCAGGTCACGGAGATCAGTTGCCACGGTCGCGGCGCGGCGCACATGTTTCCCAACACGCGCACGGTGATCGACATGGGCGGGCAGGATAGCAAAGCGATTCGCGTGAGCGCCGTCGGTGAGATTGTCGATTTTTGCATGAACGACAAATGCGCGGCGGGCACGGGACGTTTTCTTGGTGCAGCGGCGGTCGCGCTCGATATTCCATTGGGCGAACTGGGGCAAACCGCTTTGCGCGCGGAAAAGCCCGTGCGCATCAGCACGACCTGCACGGTGTTCGCGGAATCCGAAGTGTTGTCGTGGCTCGGCAAAGGCAAGAAAGTGGAAGATATTTTGTGGGGCGTGCATCAATCCATCGCGGCGCGATCTATCGGCTTGCTGCGGCGCGTCGGCGTTGAAGAAGAAATTACTTTCACCGGTGGCGTGGCAAAGAATATCGGGATGATTCGCGCGCTGGAAGACGGCTTGCAAAAGAAAATCAATGTAAGTGAAGACTCGCATTACATGGGGGCGCTGGGCGCGGCGCTGTTTGCGCTCGATCACATCATCGAGGCAAAGAAGATAAAAAGATAATCAGGAGA
>CAYUVM010000446.1:0-4408 GCA_964447935.1 uncultured Cytophagia bacterium
CCGCCGCAACCCTGTTTTTACAGCCTCAAACCACGAAGTCAGAAAGTTGATTTAATAATAGACCGTAGGGGTGTCCTGCAAAACGGGACTGAGACAATACCCTCGGAACCTGAACTGGATGATACCAGCGTAGGAAACGGTCGCGGCTTTGGTGTGAGAAAAATTTTTTCATGCTTCGCCTTTAAATGGCCATTTCACTACGTGGTAAAAGTAGAGAACTGGCTTTTTTATTTTTAGAAGAGGGCAAGGATGAAAACCAAATTATACTCGGCATTGCTCATTATTGGCTGGAGCATGGGCAGCACGTTTTCGCAGGAAACGGGGATGGTGACGGGTACTGTCCGCAATTTGGAAAATGGCGAGCCGCTACCGGCCTGTAATATTGTGCTGGAAAATACGGCGCTGGGAACAACGACGGATGCACAAGGGAATTTCAAACTCCTCAATATTCCATATGGGGAAATTACCGTAGCCGCGCATCATGTCGGCTATTATGAACAAAAGAGCGTGTTAAAAATTTCGCAACCGATAACACGGGTTGATTTCCGTTTGTCACCGCAAATTTTATCCGGTCCCGGCATGTTGGTGGTTGCCACTCGCGCCAAACCCGGTGAAACCCCCGCAGCCTTTGCCACGTTATCCAATCAAGAGATTAAGGCGCGCTATTTCGCTCAGGATATTCCGGCGTTGTTGAGTGAGCTGCCTTCGACCACGTTTTATTCGGAGAACGGCAACGGTATTGGCTATAATTATCTCTCGATTCGCGGTTTCGATCAACAGCGTATTTCTGTGCTGATTAACGGCATTCCACAAAACGATCCGGAAGAGCACGCTGTCTACTGGATCGACTTTCCCGATTTGCTGGCGAACGTGGTGGATGTTCAGGTGCAGCGCGGCGCCGGCAATGCTTTTTACGGGCCACCGGCCATTGGCGGCTCAGTAAATATTGTCACCGCAAGTTTTAGCAACGATCAAACTATCGCCGCCTCCATTGGCGGCGGTAGTTACAACACCAAGAAATTTTCACTCGCGTTGCAAAGCCCGCTCTGGAAAAAGCAATATGCGCTCTCGGCGCGCGTATCGCGCATTCAAAGCGATGGCTATCGCGAGCAAGCCTGGGTGGATTTGAAAAATTATTTTATCAGCGCCGCGCGGTTGGGGAAAAATTCGACCACGCGGCTCAACTTTTATGGTGGCCCAATTGAAGATCATCTCGCGTATGTCGGCGTTTCCAAAGCCCAGGCAGGACAACGTAACACTCGCCGCCGCAACCCCATTCGCCGTCCCGATGAAATTGAGAATTTCAATCAGCCGCATCTCGAATTGAGCAACGACTATCGCCTTAACAACCGGCTGCGGTTCACCAACACGCTGTTCGGAGTGCGCGGCTACGGCTTCTTTGATTATGATGGTTCGTGGGCCCCGTTGTCGTACTTTCGCCTCACGGCCCCAGACGGTTTTGCCGTTGTCGGCAACCCCGAAGAAATTTATGTTGATAGCCTGCTCATCCGCGCCTATGTCGACAATCGCCAATTCGGCTGGCTGCCGCAGATCACCTGGACGCATAAGCGCGGTGAGTTGATCATGGGCAGTGAATTCCGGCAACATCGTTCACTGCACTGGGGCCGCATTCAAAAAGGCGATAGTGATTTACCACTTGCAGTCACGGGGGAATATCGCGGCCTGAATTATATTGGACAACGCCGGTATTACGAATATCGCGGCGCCAAAACGATGCTCTCACCTTATTTGCACGCCACTTATTCACCACAGCCGAATTTGAGCTTGCAGTTTGATTTACAGTTGGCCTATTTGCGTTATCGGCTCTATGATGAAAAATTTGTCGGCACTGATTTTACGCGTCCCTATTATTTTTTGAATCCCCGTACCGGGTTGTATTATCGATTTCATCGAAAGTTTGATGCGTTTGCGAGCTTTTCACGCACGAGTCGCGAGCCACGATTGAAAAGCTTTTATAACGCCGCGGAAGCCAGCACGCCGGTAAGTTGGGGCGCGGTGTTGCCACAATTTGAAATTAACCCTATTGGCGAATTCGATTTTAATAAACCGTTGGTGCAACCAGAGACACTGAATGATTATGAACTTGGGTTGATTTATAACCAAAAAGATTGGCGCGCCAGCGTGAATTTTTTTTATATGGATTTTAAAGACGAGATTATCAAAAGCGGCCAGATCGATCGTTTTGGCCAGCCAGTGACGGGAAATGCCGAACGGACATTGCATACAGGAATTGAACTGGGAGGTAGCGCGAAAATTTATCCAACATTGCATCTCAGCGGTAACTTCATGCGCAGTCAAAATAAGCTTAAAAAATATGCAATTTATACAAGCGCCGGTACGCGCCAGGTTTTAGACGGTAATCCGATTGCCGGTTTTCCTGACATGATCGCGAATATGCGTCTTTCTCTGGCCACGATGCCATTGACGGCATCGCTGGCGATGCAATATGTCGGTAAGAAGTATACGGATAATTTTAAGAACGAGCAGAATGTGGTGGAGGCCTACACGGTGTTTAACGGAGAAGCCGGATACCGCTTCAGCCGTCATTCGACGCTGGCTGGTTTGACTTTGCAGGTGCATGTACAAAATTTATTTGACAAGCTTTATATTGCTCACGGGGAAGGTGACGGCTTTTTTCCGGCGGCGGAACGGCAGGTTTTTATTAACTTGAAATATGAACGTTGAAATTTATTGTTCGTCGTGATGCCCGCGGGTATTAACTTGTTGGACAAAGACATTTTTAAATTCATGGTATTTTACGCCTAAAGGCGTTACTACAAGCATATGCCCAAATCAATTGCTTTAATCATCGCCAATAGCCTCTTACCGGCTGCCGCTATTTTAGCAGAATGCCGCAAACGAGCCGATGTTATTGTCTGCGCGGACGGCGGCGCCAATCGCGCGCGCGAACGCGACCTCGTTCCGGATTTTATTGTCGGCGATCTCGATTCTATTCTCCCGGAAACGCGCGCCGCTTTTCCGCAGACGCAATATATTCATCGCCCTAGCCAGTATGCGACGGATTTGGAGAAAACGCTGCAATTTGCCATTGAACAGGGAATGCAAAAAGTTTTATTGGTGGGTATCACGGGCTTGCGATTCGATCATCAGATCTGCAACCTCAACATTGCTGAAAAATTTTGTGACCGGCTTGCAATTGAAATACATGATGATTTTGGGGTCGGCACTTTTTTAAATGCCGCGCGGCGCGAAATGAGTCTGCGCTTCGAGGCTTTCGTTGGGCAACAAATTTCGTTATTCGCTTTTCGCCGCGCCGAAGGAATTGTGACCGAAGGTTTGAAATACCCGTTACAAAACGAAGGACTTGAATGGGCGGTGCGCGATGGGCTGAGTAACGAAGCTACAGGCAGTGAGGTAAAAATCCGATTGAGAAAAGGTGTGCTGTTTATTTATCGCTGCCGGTGAAGTCCGACTTGGGCCGCGAGATTTTGTTTAACTTGTAGACTTGCCGCGCCCAAATCGGACTTCACCCATTCTTCCTAATACCCTCGTTTCTTATCTACCACATTCAGCAGCGCTTCTCCGCGCAGATAGCGGGCAAGATTTTCCGAAAAGTGCTCACCCACACGCTCGACATATTCTTCAAAATTACCGGAGATGTGCGGTGTCACGAAAACATTGTCCAGGTGCCAGAAGGGGTGATCCGCGGGGAGCGGTTCGTTTTGAAAAACATCCAAAACCGCGCCGGCAATTTGACGCTCGCGCAACAGCGTCAATAGCGCAGTTTCATCAAGCAACTCGCCACGGCCAATATTAATGAGATAAGCTTCCGGCTTCAGCAACCGTAAGCGTTCTGCATTCAACAGGCCGCGAGTTTCCGAGGTCAGCGGTAAAGCGAGCACAACGAAATCGGATTGCCGAAGAAATGTTTCAAGCTGAAGCGTCGAGAAAATTTCTGCGAATCCCTCCGGTTTTGGCAAATGTAAATCGCGCCGCAGTCCAATGACGCGCAGGCCGACGGCAGCGCACCATTTTCCTATCTCCGCGCCGATTGCGCCGATTCCAGCAATGCCAACGGTTTTGCTCGCGATGGGAAAACGCGCTTTAATCATATCTTTTTGCCGCCATTGCTGTGCAAGTTGGCCGCGCACGGCAATATCAAAACGGTTGGCTAAAAATAAAATAGCGCCGAGCACAAACTCTGCCATGCGGTCGCCGTGAATGCCACGGGCATTGGTGACAATCACGTCGCTGTTTACGAGCGCCGGCGAGAGGGATTTATCTATCCCCGCGGCGCCAAGATAAAGCCAGCGCAACTGGCGACATTGCGCAAGTTGTTCAGCGGACAAACGATAGGTAGCAATCGCCTCGGCTTCTGCCAGATGCTCGGAAAATTGGGCGGGATCAAGTGAGATGTTGATTTGGT
>CAYUVM010000447.1:0-4406 GCA_964447935.1 uncultured Cytophagia bacterium
TAAGACTAGCTTTGCAAAGTAGCATAATTGAATCTCCAAAGAATTCAACTTTTTATTGATTCACGGGTTCGTAAAAGATCCTTGCAAAATCATAAATAAATCGGGTCAGTTGCTTGCCAATAGCGCAGAACACGGTGTTCACTTGCACGGCTATTGCCATTGACAGAAACTTATTTGAACAGCAATCAGTCACAGCCGTGGAATAAATTACTGAATCTGAATTCCGTTCCGATCTTCGATCGCCGCTTGAACGCCCCAGCCGCCAAAATTTTCCGAAACCGCGATCCACAACTCGTTGCGGCCTTTTTTGAGCGGCAGATAAACCGCATCCCACAGGCCGACGGTGCCAAGGAAACGGTAATCGCGCGAGGCATAGCGATCATTGCCGGCATACAGGAGTTGATCGTTGAGATAAACCCGGACGATGTCGCTAAAACCCAATTCCATTTCTTTGATCTGCTCACGCTCCGCAGTGATCGTAATTTTGACGAAGGTGGTATTGCTCTGTTCGCTAAGCTCGAGCAGGCGAGAGAGATTGGCGATGCCGGTGGCCTCGCATTCCAATTTCTTCCACGTCAATCCGGCTTTGTCGGATTCCCGCAGTTGAAATTTGCCTTGCAAATTTTTTTCAGAAAACCCGCTCGAAACCGACCACGCCGGGATCAAACCGCTTGGCGCCGGTTTCTGCGGTTTGGCTTTTCCTTTGAGCGTCGGGGCGTCTGATGGCATGAAAGAAAAATTGGAAAAATGCGCCGGCGCAAAATTCCCCGCGCTCAAACCAACTTGACCGGCCGCAGGCGCGCGCTTCAGTTCCGGAATAAACAGCGCGGGTGTTTCCATGTCCACAATATAAACCTCGGCCTGCGTGCCGGCGACAACGATCTTGACGCGCATCCATTCGTTAAAGCGATAGCGCACAGGTGCAGAGAAATCTTCGCCATAATAAAGTTGCCACCCGGCATTGCCGTTAAAAATCGGCGTGTATTGATTCGCGTCCGGATTGCCGGATTGGTGCGGGCGAAAATAAAACTCCTCATAGTTCGCCTGATCTTGGACGCGCCAAACGCCGCCCACAAAAGCCCGATCCGGCGCGAAGGCAATGTCGAACTCAATCACGCCGTTGAGAAATTTTGAATCTTTGACCAGTGCCAATCCGCTCTTAAGATAAAGACTTTGCTGGCCCAGATATTCTTCGACGCGGCTTTCCTTCGCGTCAAATTCCCAGCGGGCTGAATCAAAGGGAAGCGTTTGCGCCTGCAACGACGCGGTGATAATAAACAACACAGTCACGAATATTTTAAAAACAGTTTTTCTCGGCATGTTATTTTTCCTTTTAGAAAATATTTCGCTGCGCTAAGTTGTTTAACCCAACGCCTGTCCGAAACCCAGCACGTGGCCGTCGCTGTCGCGAATGGCAAATTCTTTCATGTTGTAAGCTTCTTGAATCAGCGGGCCATAAACAATATCAACGCCTTTTGAATGCAATTCGGCGTGCAACGTTTGCACGTCGCTCACCCAGAAAAAAGCATCCCACGTTCCGCCCTGTTTTTCGCTGGGGACGATCAACTCGGGTTGCGCAACTTTGCGTAACATAACCGCGAAGCCGTCGCGGCTGCAAATGGCAAATTGCAGGGGATTTCCCGCCGCATATTCAACGCGAAAACCTAATTTCTGTTCATAGAAGATTTTCGATTGCTCGACATTCGCGACCGGAAAATATGGCGCATGACGGAGCAACCTGGGGGATTGATCTGAAGACATCATTGTCTCCATAGAATTTGAATGACTGGAAGATTTATACTTTAGCGTTCCACAGATAGCGAGATTTTTATAGTCTCTGCTTTCTGGAAAAGTCGGCTGACTTTACGAAATGTTGAATGCAAAAACGATCGATAATAAAACATGTGCGACCAGCTTCAATACAAAACACTTGGGCAAACCACAGAATGAACGGCGAAGGCAACGCCCACATGCCCAAAAAAAGCGACGCCGGCAGCGCTTGTGCTAGAGAGAAATGGCGATTCGAGCCCAACAGTAGGAAATAATCCCGAGGCAAATTAAATATCGCGACAATCAGCCCAATCGCGGGGATAACCAGCCACTTGTCGCGGGCACGCAATCGAAAATTGTGACGCACGATTTGAGGCCGGTTATTTTTTTATGAAAACGCGCTTCGATTCGCCCGAGCGCGCGCCGTCAAAGTGGTAATCAATCGTGAGGGTTTTACCGTCCGTCGCAAGCACCCATTTGCGGGTAATTTGCTGCGTCGTAGGTCCGTTCGGAGAATCCGCCGTGATCTCATCTTCAACAACGAAGCCGCGCTTATTCGGCAGCCAGTAGGCTTTGCGCTTGCCCTTTGCATTGGGAGGATTAGGGGGCGTAAAATCGGCTTGTTTGCCGTCCAGCGTGTAGCTTTCGTTAATGGGAAATTCGCCGCGCGCCGTGGTTTGCTTGCCTTCAATCTTGATTTGTTCGTCGCTGTGCGTAATCGTCATGGTTTGATCGAATCCCGGCGGATTGCTGAAACTTTTATTTTTGTCCAACACCCAGGTGCCGCCAAAATTCGGTTTGTCGGCGGCGATCCCGAGGTTCCAAACACCTAATAAAAAAATTATGCTGACAGTTTTCATTTAGGCCTGCCTGTGATAAATAACCAAACCAGTTGGTCAAAGATTTGCGGATTAATTTGTCCCTTCGTTAGCGATGCAATACAGATTCTTTTCACCGCGTATGAAAATCATGCCGTTGGAAATGGCGGGCGAGGCAAACACCGGTTCTTCAAGTGAGTTCGTCGCGAGCACCTCGTGCGTCGCGCCGGCTTTAATCACAAAAGTGTCGCCGTCTTCGCTCGTCAGCAAAAGTTTATCCCCATAAGCCACCGGCGAGGCAGTAAATGTTGCGGGAACCGGCAAGCGCGCGCCCTCATAAATCATTTTGCCGGATTTGGCCTCGACGCAAGTGAGCTGGCCGCGATCCGTCATCAAATAAAAATGCTCACCCAAAAGAATTGGCGAGGGCACATACGCCGAGCCTTTGTTATAACGCCAAACGATATTCGCATCAAGGCTGTCAAGCTCACCGGAAGCACCGAGCTTGATGGCAAGCGTTCTTTTAAGCGGATAACCGGCGGACACCACCACCATGCCGTGTCCTGTCACCGGTGTCGCAATTGCGTTGCTCGCATGTCCTTTGGTGCGCCACAACTCTTTGCCGGTTTTCGGATCGTAAGAAATGATCAATTCGTTGCCGCTCGTGACCAACTCCACGCGTTGCCGGCCGCGCACGATCAACGGCGTCGTCCAACTCACCTGCACTTGCCTTGACGCTTTCCAAGCTTCTTTGCCGGTATTTTTGTCAAACGCCACGATAAAAGAATTTTCGCCGTTTTCCGAATCACATTGGAGAATAACGAGGTTCTCAAACAACACCGGTGAGGTGCCGGTGCCCATCCCAAGCGTACCGATTTTTCCCACTATGGCTTTCCATTTCATTTGGCCGTTGAAGTCATAACAATACAAACCTTCCGGGCCAAAATACGCAAAAACCAATTTGCCGTCCGTTGCCGGGGTTGGGGCGGCATGGCTGCTTTTACGATGGCGATCATCGTAGGCAGCGCCTTCATAAGCCGTTTGTGCCCAGAGCAGTTTGCCGCTTTTCCGTTCAAGGCAGACAACTTGAAATGTGTGTTTCAAATCCGCGGCAATTGCATCGGGATGTTTAAACTCTTGGCCATCAATCATGTGTTTCACCGCCTGCGCGCCCGGCACTGCTTCGCCCTCGATTTCTGCCGTTACGAAAATCCGGTTGCCCCAAACAATCGGCGAGGAATGGCCGCTCCCCGGCAGCGGTGTTTTCCAGCGGAGATTTTTACTGATACTCCATTCGGTCGGCAAATTAGTTTCTGTTGAAACTCCGGTGCCCTCGGCGCCGCGCCATTGCGGCCAATTGGAATTTTTGGGGCCGGCCATTGTCAAGCCGACGAATAAAAATAAAACGCATGTACCCAGCACCAACGTTGATGAATGTTTCACCATTTTTCAATTCTCCTCAGTTCGTAAAACCATGCCGTGGCTTCTTTTATTAGACGTAAAATAGGGCATGCTGTTTAACGTTATTGACGCGGCACAAAGCTTCTAACCATTAGAGTTTCTTGCTTGCCGCAATCCCAAAAACATGATGCTGCCCGCGAATAATGAGCATATTGTCGGAAATCGCCGGCGTCGCCATCATCGCTTCATTCATGGAATTGATGGCGAGCAGCTCGTATTGCGGGCCGGCTTTGATCACATAAACGTCGCCCTCTTCACCGGCAAAATAAATTTTATCATTGCCTGCTACCGGCGAAGCGCTCCTACCGAAGCCCTGTTCATTGACCCGCTGTTGATAAATTTCTTCACCGGTCTTCG
>CAYUVM010000448.1:0-4371 GCA_964447935.1 uncultured Cytophagia bacterium
ACTTTGAAATTCCAAACCTTCGCGCACTCAAAAATTAACCCTTAACGAGTATAACGAGATGGCGAATTTGATGCACAACTTCATCATACGCCTCGCCAACTTCGTTGAGGCCGTCGAAGAGCAACAGGCAACCGCCGGCAACAACACGTTTGCGCACGTCAACATCATGCACGCCGCGCACGCTCGCGGTGATGAGCCGCCACAGTCCGTGTTTGGCATTGCCGGCAGATAAAGTCGGATACGCCGAGAGATCGACGTAAATCGGCAAATTAAAATCTTCCGGCTCATTCAAACCGGGCTCTTTGCCTTCGCCGCGCCAAACGGCATAATCTGCGGCGAGCTTTTTTAGCGAAGTAGTTTTACCCGCGCCGGGTTCACCGAGAATAAGCAGGCGCGGAAACATTTTCACCGCGTTGCTCACTTTCATGTTGCGCGGCCGCTCGGCGTCAACTTCTTCGAGAAAGAGCGGCGGAATATTCAACGTGCGCAGATGAAGTGGGCGCGCGGTTTTTTGCAATGCGGTGCGGCAATATTCGAGGTGTTCGGCAAAGGCGGAGAGCGGAGGCGCATCACTCACAGCCCGGGCGCTCGAAGCGTCCGGGCTGTCGGAAATAGTGGGAACCAATTTCGCCAAATATTCAGTCAGGTGCTGGCGCAGCAAATGCGCCAAATGCTCGGGGTCGCGATAGTTTTGATACAGCGCGAGCCGACCATCTTCGATTTGCTGTTTGAACTCCAAAACTTTTTGCAATTGCGGGCCGGGGTCACTGAGAAAATCCGGATGCACTTCGCGGAAATAAAGCATGATTTCCGGCGACTTTTCTTTCGCGTGACGCTCGCGCGCGAGATTGAACTCTTCGAGCGTGCCGGATTCCGCCTCACCGGTCGGTGCGCCGAATTTTCGCCACAACACGCCGATAAATAAATCGCATTCGCGCACCAGCTTGTTGAGTAATTCCTGGCTGCGGCCCATGCCGGGCGTGCCGTGTGTTTCCCAACCCACGGCTTCGAGCATGTAACCGAGCTTCTGCGCGACGGGTTGCAAGCCGAGAATCTCTTCACGGGCTTTTTCGCGCTCAAGCTTCACATCGCCGGGCGAAGCGATGAAGATTTTGAGCAAACGAATTTGTTGACCGGGCATTGTCAGTATTCAGTTTTCAGTAATCAGTAACCAGTTTTCAGTGAATTGAGTACCAAACCGATCACTGAATACTGGTTACTGAACACCGGTTACTTGCTTAAACCAAGTTGCTCGCGATACGGCAAATCCGCATTGTTGTGCAGCGCCCAGTACGGCACGCGCAGCGATTTTTTGATTTCGCCTTGATTGCCGTCGCTCGAACTCCATTTCAAAATGCGGCGCGGATAATTTTTTTCAACCCAATACGTTTCTTTGCGATTGCCGATTTGCCACGTCCAGCGATACGTCGCGGCGCTGCCTTCGAGAGCCTTGAGCATTTCGCCGTCTTCTTTCATAATCCAACCGGATTGAAAATCGGCGGACTGGTGCGCGGCGCGGGAATTCCACGAACTCGGGAAAATTTGCAGCTCGCGTTTTTGGCCGCGGACCAGCTTTTCGCCGTTCAACTCGCGAATCCAAATCGGCAGATTATCTTCATAGGCGGCATTCGCCGGCAATTTGAGATTACGCCTTTGATCGCCTTCGCTTTGAAAATAGCTGTGCAAGGTCAATTCGGCCTGTTCGCGCTGCGGCATGAGAATTTGCATCATGTGCCCGCACCATTCCTGCGCGGAAAAAGAAATTTTGAGCGGCTCGAACGGGGCGCGGCCCATCTCGGCATTGACGCTGCTAAAAGTCGAAGTCATCAGCGAATAATCATAAAGGCCGGTGGTGAATTTGACCACGCGATTAAGCTTCAACACCGGCACGCGATCACCCGGCGGAATTGCTTCAGACTCAACTTTGATGCGCGTGGTGCGCGAAATATCCTCAGTGACAAAAACCAGCACACTGAATCCCTCGCGCGGCTCACCATAACGCGGCACCACGACGCGATACGAGGAGACTTCGCCTTTGCCGTCGCCCCAGTAGGCCCAAAAATCTTGAGCGAAACCCGGGGCCGCTGCGAGCAGCAAAAGGCAAATCGCGCCGAAAAAAAAGAGAAATTTCTGCATAACACTACTCCGAAATTTATCGCTTTGCTTTTGCGGGCGCGCGTTTCACATGCTGACCGTGAAATCGCTGGACAAAATGTGGGTGCCCCACATGGCCTTCAACGCGCCGGCCGTTTCGCTCGCCGCGGTCAATTCCACGGTGAACGCTTCCACGGAGGCGGAATTTGTTGACAAACTCAACGGCACGCTCGCCAAATCATCCGCCGCCGAATATTCCGTGCCCCACATGCCGGTCTTTTTGTTGAAGATCAGCTCCCATTGATCCGCGCTCATTTTTTTCATAAACAAGGAATACGTGCCCTTTGGAATCACCGTCGTGCCGAATTTAAGATCGGCATCGGTTGTCATTTGGGTGGCCTCGTTCATTCCCATGCGCCACACGATCCCATCCGTGGCTTGCGCGAGCATATCGCGGCCTTGCAGTTTCGGCCGGCCATAATTGATGCTGACCGTGGCATCGCCAAAAGTGGCAGAGGCGTCGCCGCGATCACCAACGGCTGGGGCTGCGGTTGATTCCTCGGTCTTGCTCTCGGCATTGCTGGTTTGCGCCTCATCTTTATTGCTGCATGTAACAAATAAAAAGAGGGCTACCGTCAAGAATGCCAAACGCACAACGTGAAATGGCTTCATGAAAAATCTCCAAAAGTTAATAGTGAAACAACATTGCAGATGCGCAGAATAATAAAAGACGAACATTGTTATTAATTCGTTGCAGGCGCCAGCGCCACGATGCGCAACGGTCCGCCGCTGCCGCCTTTGATTTTCATCGGCAACGCCACCACCAGCGCGCCGGTGGTGGGCAATTGATCAAGATTGGCCACGTTTTCAAACGCGGGAATATTTCGCTCAAACAAAACTTGATGGCTCTCAAAAAGTTTGGATTGGCCATAATCAATGCTCGGCGTGTCCAGCCCAATGGCGTTGATACTTCGATTGGCCACGAGCCAGCGTGCGGCTTCGGGATGCAGGCCGGGAAAATGCAATTCCGCCACCGCTTCCGGTCCGTGTTTATCGGTGCCTAAATATTGTAGCCGCTCCGGCCAAAATTTTCCATAGCCGGTGCGCAACAGCACAATCGTTTGATTGGGAATTGGGCCGTGCTGCGCTTCCCACGCGGTGAAGTCGTCAACGTTGACCTGATAGTCGCGATCTGCTTGCGTTTTGGCGGAAACGTCGATGACCACCGCGGGCGCGATGAGTTGTTCCAATGGCAGTTGGTCGATGGTTTTGCGGCCTTCGGCAAAATGAATCGGCGCGTCGAGATGCGTGCCGCCATGTTCCGCCGCGCGAAAATTATTGGCGGCGTAATAAAATCCCGCCGGCGTGCGCTGCGCCGAAACCGTGTCCAATTTGAACGGCTCCGCCGTCGGCCAGTAAATCGTTTCGGCGGAAAAGTCGTGCGAGAGGTCGATCCAGCGGCCGGTGGGAAAGGGGCTTGGCTTCGCGCAACCAATGACGAACAAGCCGCCCAACAGGATTCCAAATTTTATTTTACGAAGCATCAAGTTGCCTCCGTTCCACGAAATAATTGATGATAGAATTGAACAGGAAAATCATTAAAAATTTGTTTGCAAACAGATGGCTAAATCGGAAGGGCCGAAGGATTCCCCGGAGTTGAAAAGGCCATAGACGCCCACAGAAATTTTTTGTCCCAAGGCTGGATCAATATTCTGCTCCTCGTTTTTTCAAAGCTAAGAACAACGATGCCCGGAGTGGGTCATTTCTCAATATCCTAAGCCACCAAGGCTACTTCGTAATATAACCGAAAAACTGAAAAGATGCAAGCCGAGAGTAAATACTAAACTGTGCAAACTCAGAATAAAATTCTGCCTCGCCGCGAGCCAAGAAAAATTTTTATTGCTTCATGACCCAATTTAACACGGAGACGCAGAGCACGCCGAGAAAGCACGGAGAGCAATATCTATTTTTAAAAAGCTTTTCTCCGTGACACTCCATGAACTCTGTGGCTCTGTGTTTTAAAATTTGTTGAACTTGAAGCCGCCCCGTTCACCGGGCCTTCGTTTTTTAACATGCCTGAAAATCTGGTATAACCTCTCACTCAATTTTATCCGGGATCTTCGACTGGCTCAATTCATAATGTTTCTCGCAGAGCCACAGATAATCGCCGGTGTAGGTCGGAATACGTTTCAATCCCAATCTTTCATGATGCGGATCGACTTCGCGCAGGAACGCGTGCAGCGCCAGCACGCCGGAGCGCTCGGCTTCGCTCAGCAC
>CAYUVM010000449.1:0-4368 GCA_964447935.1 uncultured Cytophagia bacterium
TTGCGCGTGCTCACCGCGTAGCGTTGCGACGATCACCTGCTCTTTATCAAAACCGAGCCGTTTGTGGCGAATAAATTCAAGCTGATCATTCACGATAAAAGTGCAGACCAGCAATACAATCGAAATCACAAATTGGCCGACCACCAGCAATTGGCGCAGCCGCGCCCCGGAAGTTCCCGGGTGGGTGCCGCCTTTTAACACCTCCACCGGCTGAAAACGGGAGAGAAAAAACGCCGGATAACTTCCGGCAGCGATGCCCACCGTAAGCGCCAGCGCAATGAATCCGGCAACGAGCGACCCATCCGCGGTATAATCGATCTGGATGTTTTTTTGCGCCAAGGCATTGAATGCCGGCAGAAAGAATTCGATCAACACCGCGGCGCCAATAACTGCGAAGCAGGCGAGCACGATGGACTCCGCGAGAAATTGTAAAATGAGTTGTTGCCGCCTGCCGCCGACCACTTTGCGCACGCCGACTTCCCGGGCGCGGTGCTGCGAGCGCGCGGTAGCGAGATTCATGAAATTGATGCAGGCGATGGCGACAATGAGAACCGCAAGCGCCGCCAATAGATAAATGTAGGACATCGCACTCAGCTTGCCGGTGTCATTATTAAAATCCGAGTGCAGGTGAATATCGACGAGTGGTTGCATGCTCAACGCGAGTCCGGCGAAACCGGGAGGGCCGTTGCTATAATGTTTTTTGACAAATTCGGGAAACTTGGCAGCCACCGCCTGCATGGAGGCTTTTTCATCCAACAAAATATAAGTGGGATAACTGAACATCCACCAATTGGATAGTTGCCGCGGGTGAAGATTGCTGAATGGAATAAGAAAATCCGGGCGCACGTGAGAAGTTTGCGGAATGGCCTGCAAAACCCCAGTGACTTGAAACTCACGTTCGCCGCGGTCGATTTGCAAAATTTTGCCAAGCGGATTTTCTGCGCCAAAATATTTTTTCGCCGCGTCCAGGCTTAAGACCACGGATTGAGGATGTTGCAGCGCGGTGGCGGCATCGCCCTGCTGCAAAGGGAAATCAAAAACTGCAAAAATATTGGGATCGGCGTAATAAAGTTCTTTCTCGTAAAATTGCTGATTTTGATATTTAATCGGCGTGCTGTTGTAAGGTGCTTGCAAACGCACGGCTTGGCGAATTTCCGGATATTCTGCCACGAGCGCCGGCCCAATCGGTGCGGCCATAACCGCGCCGGTGTGTGTGTTCCCGTCGTGGGTGTTGCTCATCGTCATGCGATAAATACGCTCGGCCTTTTGATGAAAGCGATCGTAGCGCAACTCCTGCCAAATGAACAACAGTATCACCGCGCAACACGCCATCCCGACGGTCAGCCCGGCGATGTTGATAAAGGTGTAGCCTTTGTGGCGGCGCAGATTGCGTAGCGCAATTTTAAGATAGTTTTTGAACATAGCAAAATTCGAAGTCTTTGGTCCGAGTCAGAGGTCAAACTGTCGATTTTTCTTTTTATGCAATTTTCTTTCTTGCTTCACTCATATCTCAATGCCTCCACCGGGTTCGCCAGCGCTGCTTTGATTGCTTGCGTGCTCACCGTGAGCAGCGCAATGAGCAACGCCATGCCGCCGGCGAGCGCGAATATCCATGAATTGAGGGTGAGGCGATAGGCGAAATCTTGCAGCCAGTGCTTCATGACGAAATACGCGAGCGGCGTGGCCACAAAAAAAGCTACGAACACGAGCTTGACAAAATCTTTTGAAAGCAAGCCGACAATGCCGGCAACACTGGCACCCAACACTTTGCGAATGCCGATTTCCTTGGTACGCTGTTCCGCGGTAAAAGCCGCCAGACCCAATAGACCCGAGCAGGCGATGAGAATACTCAGCAACGCAAAGAAACCGATCGCCCGTCCCCATGATTCTTCGGTGCGATAGAGCTGATCAAAATTGTCGTCAAGGAAAAAATATTCAAACGGCAATTCCGGAAAAAAACGGTGCCACGCCCGTTCGAGACCGGCAATCGTCTCGCCGGCATTTTCCGGACGCAATTTCACCGAAATATAAAAATACCAATACGGCTTGATCATAAAAACCATCGGTCGAATCGCGTTGCGCAATGACTCGAAGTGAAAATCTTGGACCACACCGACGACTTGCCCGCTGCGTTTTTCAAATGGCAGGCTCGGCGAACCGGTGGAAAATTCCGTCTCGAATCTTTTTCCAACCGGCGCAGGCCAATTTAGGGCGCGCGCTGCCGCCTCATTCAATAGAAATGCCTGGGTTGAATCGGTGGCAATTTGTTTGACCAGGTTGCGGCCCGCAGTCAATTGTAATCCGAATGTCGTCAGAAAATCCGGATCAACTGCAACGGCGGCAATCGGCCATGGTTCGTTAGAACCGTTGGGATTGCCGCCATCCGGTTTCGCGGAAATCGTGATGTTCAATTGATTGGAGGGAATGTGTGAGGAAACCGCCACCTGCAAAACTTTCGGGTCTTTGAGAAATTCGGTTTTCAGCGGCTCGGGGTTGTAGCGGATCTTGCGCCCGTGTGGAATCACCAAGACTTGTTCGCGATTGAAACCAAGACGTTTGTTTCTGACATATTCCATCTGCTCGAAAATCACCAGCGTCGCAATAATCAAAACAATCGACAGGGTAAATTGCACCATCACCAGCGTTTGGCGCGAAAAAGATTTTTTTCCTAATCCCGCGTTTGTGCTTTTGAGCACAGTCAAAGGTTGAAAGGACGACAGCAAAAATGCCGGTGCGCTGCCCGCAAGCAACCCCACGACCATTGTCAACGCCATCAAACCCAACAACAGCGCGGCATTGTTGCGATAATCGAAAACCAAAGGTTTTTGTATGAAGGCACTAAAAGCAGGCAAAGTCAGCTCAAGGAGAAACAGGGCTACAATCATGGCGAACAGCGCCAGAGTGATCGCTTCGCCCAGAAATTGCTGAATGAGTTGGCTGCGTTGCGCGCCGGAAATTTTGCGCATGCCGATTTCTTTGGCCCGGCCCGCTGCACGCGCAGTAGCAAGATTTGTGTAATTGATGCAAGCAATTCCCAAAATCTGCTCGGCAATAATCGCAGCGATGATGATATAAGTAAACTCGCCGTTCGGTTCGATCTCGCCGCTGAGGTGGGAGTGCAGATGAATGTCTGTAATCGGCTGAAGACGGCTAAGCACATGGCGATAATCGCGCGCCGCTTCATTGCCCAGATGCCGTGCGACAAATTTCGGAAACTTTTTCTCAAACGCGGACACGGTGAGATTTTCCGGAAGCAGCACGTAAGTCTGCGCGTAATTCGCCGACCAGTCTTCGAAGAAAAATTTCGGCCACACGGCTTCGGCGGTGGCCATGGAAACAAGAATATCAAAAGTAAAATGGGAATTCGCCGGCAGCTTTTTGAGAACGCCGGTGATTTGCAAGTCATAATATTTTTCTCCCCAATAAAACGATAGTTGCTTGCCGACCGCCGGCGCGTCGCCAAAATATTTTTGCGCCGTCTCAATGGTAACGACGGCGGCGAAAGGCGTCGCCAAAGCGGTTTGCGGATCGCCCGCGAGCAGCTCGAATGAAAAAATTTGCAGCGCTTCCGCATCCGCCCAAAACATACGTTTTTCGTAGAATTGTTTATCGCCATGCCGCAACAACGAGGGCTGACGATCAATACGAAAACGCGCGGTTTGAATTTCGGGAAAATCTTGCTGCAATTGCGGGGCTAATCTAAAAGCTGTGGTCGCGGATTCGGCGCGCACAATACGAAATAGCCGGGCCGCGTTTTGGTGATAACGATCATAGCTCAACTCATGTTGGATGAACAGCGCCAACAACAACGCACAGGCGATGCCCACGGCCAGTCCGATAAGGTTGATCATCGCATAAGCTTTGTATTTCAACAATTGGCGAACGGCAATGGTGAGATAGCTTTTGAGCATGCTTAAATTCCTGGTTGCTGGCCGCGCGTTGTTGGTTGCGGGTTTTTAAACCACACGCAACACAACAACCACATTCATTTTACAAAGATTTCATAAGGGTGATTCGGCACCGTGAATTTGCCCGCTGGCGAACCGCGAATTTCGGCAACCGTGGGAAAAATACCAGTGGGCGGCGCTTTCTCTTCGTAGCCCCAACGGCGACCGCGAATGATCACAAGCAAGAGGCCGTGCTCATCACCGAGGGCACGGAAGTTATCGTCGCCGCCGCGATATTGTTCCAACCCCAAAGCCTTTTTCATTTCCAACGCCGTGCTGGTCACTTCTTCCGAGATAAATCCAATTTCACTCGCATAAAGAATATCTTTCGTTGAAAATGAACCTTCTGCCTTATTCTTCAAATCATGTCGCGCAATGTACTCGATGAGATTACCCGCCGGATCCCAAAAGAAAATCGAAT
>CAYUVM010000450.1:0-4365 GCA_964447935.1 uncultured Cytophagia bacterium
CAACCGCTTTGGTGACATTCTCCTCGCAACAGGATGATGATCTGGTAATCGGTAAAGGCGCAACCATGCGCGGCACCATCATCGCGCCGGAAGCGGACTTGCATTTCCTCGCGGATAGTAAATTCCGCGGCGCGGCAACGGCCGAAACGATCATCTTGGATGCTAAAGTGAAGTTCCAGCATCACAACTCGACCGCCCCATTCCCGAAGCCATCCGAGACTGATGCTTCTGAGGCCGTGGCGGAACATGTGATTACGGATTATGTTTTGGAACAGAACTATCCGAATCCATTCAATCCAACTACAGAAATCTCTTTCGCACTTCCGGAAGCTGCGAAAGTAAAGTTAAACATTTTTGCGCTTAACGGCCAACTTGTCACCACATTGGTGGATGGTGAGTTGGCAGCCGGACGTCAGCAGTTGCGCTGGAATGGGCGTAATGCCTCCGGCAAAACGGTCGCCGCCGGCATTTACTTGTATCGGATTGTGGCACAAGACCGCAGCGGCGCCACCGTGTTTACTGCAACCAAGCGCATGACATTCCTGAAATAGCTGAAGGTGTTGCAATCGCCTGTGATGCTTCAATAGGCGTGCGTAGGAGAAAGCAAAACGCCACTTGCCAATATTCTCGGCAAGTGGCGTTTTTGTTCCTTTCTTTTTCAATAATCAATTGTCTGGATTCGCGGTTTGGGGTTTTAAAAACAGACTTGCCGCGGCATTCAGCAGACCATCAATTAATTGCATGCGCAGCTTTTTTCCGCCGCCCCATTGCTGGTGCAATTTTTCCAGCACAAACATGCTGAGGCGATTGATCGCGTCAACCAGCATCAAGCCTTTCAGTTCTTGCAATAAATACCCTGGGGTGAGCGCTCATCCACTGCTTGTCGTTGCTGACAGGCCAACAACAAGTAACGGGTGAAAACCATCGTAACGTGCGCGCTCAGGGCATCATAACTCTTGGCCAGAATCTCTCCGTCCGAGTACAGACGTGATTTGCGCACCTTTACTCTCCGAAAAATAATCCCCTTACTGGCACAAAAAATACTTGACAAATTAAAAACAAATCGCTATTTTGTGCAAACGATTGCATTAAAATGCTTGGCTGAAGCTCTATAAATTTCACAGCTCATATAAATCATCTTATTTAGGCAACAATTTATGCAATCGTTTTCATAATGTGTGCGTTTTTAGCTATATTATTCTGCCCAAAACATGTCAACCCGACTCATAGAGATTGCCCAAAAAACCGGATTCTCAGTATCCACGGTTTCGCGGGTGTTGCACGACCAATCCAACAAATACAAAATTAGCGATAAAACAAAACACACCATTAGAAAAACTGCGGCGGCGTTGGGTTATCGGCCCAATAATCTGGCGCGGGGGCTGCGGCTCAAACAGACGCACGAGATTGGGATTGTGGTGCCAGATATTTCCAATCCTTTTTTTGCGACGTTGGTGAAGAGCATGGCCGGCGAGTTGCGTAAATCCGGGTATAGCATCATCGTCTGTGATTCGGATGAAAATACCGCCATCGAGCAGGAGTCGATTCAGTTGCTCTTAGATAAGCGCGTGGATGGGTTGATTGTCGCTGCCGTCGGTTTGGAAAATAGCCATCTCAAAAAATTTGAAAAGAATAGAATTGCCTTCGTCTCTATTGATCGCTGCCCCGCCGATCTCAGTGTCGATATGGTGAGTGTCGATAATGTGCGCGGCGCGTATTTGGCGGTGCAATATTTAATTAAGGAGGGACATCAGCGCATTGCCTTCATTCAAGGACTGCCGGGCACGCACGTTAATAAAGAAAGATTGCGCGGTTATACACAGGCCTTGACCGAAGCGGCCATTGTGGTTGAAGAAAAATTCGTTGTCGGAGATGATTTTAGAACGTACAACGGTTATTTGGAAACGAAACTGCTGTTAAAGCTGGACGAACCGCCGACCGCCATTTTCACCGCTAGTGACCTCATCGCGCTCGGCGCCCTGGAAGCGCTCAAAGAAGATGGTCGTAGAATTCCACATGACATCGCACTCGTGACGTTCGATGATCCGAGCTTTGCCACCTATCTTTCTCCGGCTTTGACTGCTGTGGCGCAGCCGGTGGAAAAAATGGGGGAAATGGCGGTAAAGCTACTGCTGCGTCGTATGCAGACTCCACTCGGAGAACCCAGAAGTATTCTCTTGGAACCGCACCTGGTCATTCGCGATTCCGTTACCAGAATATCGCCACCAAGTGCGGTCAAAGCGCCGCTGCATCATGTTAATGTGTTCCCCAATGGCAAAGAATAAATTTCGGAGGAAGCGTTCATGAAGCTCTGTTTCAACTTATCCTACCGCTCGCATCTCCTCGCGCAGCTTTTATTGCTCTTTGTGTTAGTATTTTCTTCGGGCTTCGCCGGCACCACCGGAAAAATCGCCGGCAAGGTGACTGACCTCAAAACCGGTGAGCCTATGATTGGCGCCAATGTGATCATTCAGGGAACCACGCTGGGAGCGATCACGGATCATAACGGTGCGTATTTTATTATCAACGTCCATCCGGGAAATTACGCGGTCACGTTTTCTTACATCGGTTACAAGAGTGTAACCAAGACCGCAGTTGCGGTCAATGCTGACCGCACCACGAATCTTAATGTCGCACTTGAACCAACGTTGATCCCCGGCGCTGCCGTAACAGTGACTGCGGAACGGCCAGCAGTGGAAAAGGATTTAACCGCCAGCGAGCAGGTCGTGACCAGCAAGGTTTTCGAGAAATCCTGGGTGCGGACGGTAAAGGAAGCGCTGGAAACGCAGGCCGGGATTTTTTCCACACCCCCAGCCGTGGCGTGGAACCGAGGTGTTACTCAGACATACATCCGCGGCAGTTCGATTGTTGAGGCGGTTTATCTGCTGGACAATCTCAGCGTCAACAGCGGTTTGCTCTCCGAAAATTATACTGGTTTTAACACCTCGACGATCGAGCAAATATCCGTTCTCACCGGCGGCTACAATGCGGAGTATGGCGAGGGTCGTTCCGCAGTGGTCAATATTGTCACGAAAGAAGCACCCTCCGGAATTCATGGCACCTTTCTGACGCGAATGCGGCCCGCCGGCATTTATCATTTTGGCCCGAATTTTTACAGTCAAAATAACTACGACTACAAAAATTTTGGTCTCGACTATTGGACTCGCCAATCACAAGATCCCAACAGCGGTCCGTTCTTTGGCAGGAGTCCGGATTCGTTATTGACCGCATGGCGACAGCAGATTACACCGAATGCCACCCTCCGGGATTATGCCAAGCGAACGGAGCCGGAAGTGGAAGGGACTCTCTATGGATCAATTAACGACAAGCTCAGTTTTTTAGCCTCGGGACGCTTTAAGCGGAGTGTCGGCATTTTTCCTCAACCGCTCGCCTACAACCCAGAATTCAACCTGCAAGGTTATTTGAATTATAAAATCTCTCCAGCTCTAAAATTACGCGTGGGCGGTTTTCGCGGTGGTTATGAAACAGCGGATTACCCGGCCGTCAATCAAAACACCATTGAATCGGCGCAAGAATCCGCGTGGCTGGCGCCAATGCGAATTGACGAGCAATATGCCCGCGCCAAATACAACCCTTATGGAGCGATTTACCGCCAGTGGCCGGAGTTGCGCCGCTGGTCACAACTCTATTTGAAGTTGAGCCACATTCTCAATACCAAGTCCTTTTATGAAGTTTCCTTGAGCTATTTACACGACGACATGGA
The DNA here is from genome assembly GCA_964447935.1 of uncultured Cytophagia bacterium. GTDB lineage: Bacteria > Zhuqueibacterota > Zhuqueibacteria > Zhuqueibacterales > Zhuqueibacteraceae > Zhuqueibacter. Next base: position 3,725 of record CAYUVM010000450.1, read on the forward strand.
CCGCTCGGATCGTGATCAGGTTTTGCCGGATAGTTTGTGGTCGCGCAAGGACGATGTAACCAAAATGGTGAATCGTTTTCTCGATCAGGGTTATTTTCATACCTGGACGAAAAATTATAGCAAAGTCTATCAACTCAAAGTGGATCTCACCAGTCAAGCGACAGAACATCATCAATTTAAGTCCGGCCTCGGATTGAAGAGCTATGATTTCAACTATGAGCATTTCATGGGCGTTTATGAAGGTGGCAACCGTTGGAACCTGGTGAATGTTTTTCACGGCTACCCCTACGAAGGTGATTTCTACGTGCAGGACAAGATCGAATTTCCGGGCTTGATTGTCAACGCCGGTATGCGGGTTGACTTTTTCAATCAGAACCGCTCGGCGCCCAAAAATCGTTACGATCCGCTCGCTTTCCAACCGACGACTCCCGGCCACGATCCCAGCAAACCCTTGGGATTTCCAGGCAATCCCGAACGCGAAAGAACAAAGTTGCAGTTGGCGTTCTCACCGCGCCTGGGCATCTCGCATCCGATCAGCGAAAACTCGGTGCTGCATTTCGTGTATGGGCATTTTTATCAGCGCCCATCGTGGACCAAGATGTTCGGTTTTCCCTTTGTCAATTATACCGAAGACATGAGCA
>CAYUVM010000451.1:0-4353 GCA_964447935.1 uncultured Cytophagia bacterium
CGGTTTGCGCGGCTCACCGGTGACCTTCCAGCCGTATGGGCGCGCGCTCGCGGCGCAAACGATGAAGCGCGTCGAGTACACGAATAACCAGGCCGGCACGAAAAACAAAACGCTGAATTTTCCCGTGCAGGTTTTCGTGCAAGATCGCTTCGGTAATCCTGTGCCGAATTTTACCGTGAATTATTTGATCACCGCCGGTGGTGGCAGTTTCAACGGCCAAAATCCCTTTGCCTCGAAAACGGATAGTTTGGGCCTCGCTGCGGCCTCGTGGTTGCTCGGCCCCTTTGCGACCAACAACGAAGCGAATGCGGTGGGCAGCGGCAATGTGCAACCGCAAACGCAAGTGTTCAAAGCCACGGGCTCGGATAACAATTTTCCAGTCTTCGATGACGTGTTGGATCGGGCGGTGGACCGCGGGACGAGAGTGCAATTTTCCGTGCTCGCTTCCGATCCGGATCGCGATCCATTAAAATACGGCGCGAAGAATTTGCCGGCGGGCGCGACATTTGACTCGCTGAGTAGCCGCGTGTTTACGTGGCCAACCACCGCGAGTTTGCCCGGCAAGTACACGTTTAGTTTTATGGTGCGCGACGGCAAAGGCGGCATCGATGAAGAGCGCGTCACCATTGAATTGAAAAAAAGCAATGCGCCGCCGAGAATTGAAAGCCGCTTTCCAGTGGGTCTCGGCATTCCCGGCCGGCAAGACACGGTGTTGAATCAAAACGTCACGCTGTTGATGCGTGTGAATGCAAGCGACGCTGATAACGAACCATTGAATTATCGCTGGTTTCTCAACGGCAAATATGCCGGTTCGGCGGCGAGCACGTATTTGTTCAACAGTCCGGAAAAATTCAACACGGTTTCGGTGATCGTGTTCGATCAGCAGGATACCAGCGCGACGACGTGGTACATTCAAGTCCCGGTGAAGTTGTCCAACTTTAGCGCGGCGGTGGAAAATTCAATCACCGCGGGCGGCAAAGCCGTGCGGCTGGAGTGGAAGACGGCATCGGAGAGCAGCAATACCGGTTTCAATATTCACCGGAGCCGCAGCAGCGCGGGCAAATATGAAAAGATCAATTCTCAGCTCATTGCAGCGCGTCGTGACGGCGAGTATGTTTTTGTCGATAACGGCGTCGAAGCCGGCGGACGTTATTATTACAAACTCGAAGATATCGATCTCGACGGCAATTCAAGTTTTCACGGCCCGGTGAACATTGAAGTCACCGCACCGCAGGAATATATGCTTGAGCAAAATTATCCGAATCCGTTCAATCCGACGACACAACTGCGTTACGCACTGCCGCACTCCGGCCATGTGACGCTGTCGATTTACAATTCGCTCGGCCAGGAAGTTCGGCGTCTCGTCGATCTCGAACAACCCGCGGGTTATCATATCGTGACGTGGAACGGCCGCGATCAAAAAGGCAAACCGGTGCCGAGCGGCGTGTATCATTATCGCTTGCAGGTTGGCGATCCTTCGGCAGGCTCGGGACAGGGTTTTGTCTCGACGAAGAAGATGATTATGGCGAAGTAGATCGAGACGCTAAACCAATTTTTTAACCACTAAGTCACGAAGGCATAAAAAAGCATAAAATTTTTCTTCATGCCTTGGTGTCTTGGTGGTTCCCAAAACAATGACGGAATAATAAACACATATTGAAATTATATGGTGAATCTTCACTACAGGGAGTTACGTTCGATGCGCAACCGGATTTTGATCACCTCCCTTGTTGGTCTTTGCTGGTTCGGCGCGGCTTTCGCGCAAACGGCGAAAACATCTTTATCTAAAACCAGCGCGCTCGCCAAAGCGTTTCAGCCGAATGCGAGCAAAGCCGAAAATCTCGAAACCATGCGCCGCACGCTCGGTATTTCGTCATCGGTCAAATTAGATTGGAAAACCGGCGCCGCGGGCGTCGATACGCTGTCAATTCTCGATGATTTCAATCGCAGTGAGATCAACGAATATGGTCAAGACTGGGCCTTCGATACGCCGTTTTGGGAAATTAAAGATGGCGAGCTGGTATTGAAGCCGGAAGCGATTTACGAGTGGCGTTATCTCGCGACGTATTTGCCGGTGCACAATGACATCGAGCGGCGCATTTACTCGGTGTCGTATCGCTGGGGTAAAAATGCCGATGCGCTCGGTATTCGCGAAGGCGCGCATGCGATCATGATGGATCGGCCCTCGAATATTTCCACCGGCTACTGGATTTGGCACCGCACCAACTGGGAGCAGGTGTGGATGTGGGTGATTCGTGACGGCACGTATGAGGACACGCCAGGCACGGGCCGCGAGATTGATAAAGCTGATGCCCAAGTCGATAATCCGGTGGCGGGCGATGTCGTCAATGTCATCATTCGCCCGGAGAAAAGGGGAAACTTTTTCGATTATTATGTCAACAATAAATTCAATGCGACGGTCCAAGATCCGAACAAAGAATTCCCCACCAATCAAAGCAACACGTGGTATGTCGGCCTGTTCATTCACGGGCAGAGCTTGAACAACCAGGTCGATGATTTCAAAGTCACGTGGTTGCAGGGGGATGGGTTCACTCCGGGCACGATTGAAGATTTAAACACCACCAATGTGACGGCGACCAGCGTGACGCTCGAATGGACGGCGCCGGGCGACAACGGTTTCGACGGGCAAGCTAAAAGTTACGATATTCGCTATTCCACCAATCGCATTACAACCGATGCCGATTTTGACGCCGCGACGGCGGTGCCGGATCAAATTTCACCCAGCATCGGCGGCAGCCCGGAAAAATTTATTATCGGCGGTTTGCCGAGCGGCAAAACCTATTATTTCGCCATCAAAACCAGCGACGAAGCCGGCAACATTTCTGGGCTTTCCAATGAAACCTCCGGCAGCATTCCGGCGCTGTTGCCGAGCACGGATACTTTCAACCGCGCCAATGGCGCGCTCGGCAGCGGCTGGGGCGGTGAGGTGACGAACATTCAAATTCGCAACAACGCTGCGCAAAAAACCGGAACCGTCAACGGGTGGAGTCCGGTGGTTTTTCAAAATGTGCGCAACGTGATCGAAGTCTCGCTCAAATATGCCTCCACGGCCACGCCGCGTGCCATCGGCGGCTCCGGGGTTTTGTTGATGGCCAATGCACCGGCGGGCAATTTGAACGGCTATCTGATTCAGCGTGACAATGGTTTCGACGTTAACAGCACGGATGATGATGAGACGCGCTTATGGCTCGTCGAAAACGGGCGGCCGGAACAGGTTGTGGATGAAGGTCCCTCGCGCTCGGGCCGCTCGCCGAAGGCCGGCTCGAAAGTTACCGTGCGGATCATTGACCTGGAGCAGCGCTATTTTTATGTGTACGTGGACGGCGTGTTTGACCGCGTCTTGCGCGATGAGCGCAGCACGTACAACGGCTTGTACGCTGGCTTTATGCTGGAGGATGGGTACGGCGAGCAAAATGCGATTGATGAATTTACCTGCGGCGCCGCGCCGGGTAAACCGAAAACCTTGAGCCTGGTTTCCGGCGACAACCAGCTTGGCGAAATTGGCAAGTTCCTGCCACAGCCGCTGGCGGTCGCATTGATCGATAGCTTCAACAATCCACTCGCCGGCGTGCCGGTACGTTTTACGGTGACGGCGGGCACGGCGACAATTCCATTGCCGCTTTCGCCGGATGGTAATTTGCGGATTGAAGCCGAAGATGCGCTCATTGCCGGGCCGATTGAAAAGCGCAAAGACTCCGATGCCGCGGCGGGCGAGTACATCGTTTATCCGGTTGGTAAAACTGAGGACGCTTCCGCCACCTTTACTTTTGAAATCAAACAAGCCGGCAACTACCGCGTGTGGACACGCAGCTTGAAAACCGGCACGGTGGCCGGCAGTTGGAATGTGAAGATTGACAACGGCGCCAGTTTCGTTTATGATGTTTTTCGCAGCCGCCCCAATGGCAGTTGGAGATGGGATGAAGTTTCGGATCGCGGCAATGGCACCGGTTCCGCGCCGCAATTCGATCCGAAAGTTGTGAACTTTAGCGCCGGCGAGCACAAAATTATTTTTATGGCGCGCTATGAAGACACGCGTTTGGATAAAATTATCATTACTGCCGACCCGAATTTTTTTCCGGAAGGCAAAGAGGAATCCGGTTTCCTGACGGATTTTGCCGGCCAGACGAGCGCCGCGGTGAAGCTCGGTGAATCGCTGCTGCCAATTACCGTCGAGGCGCGATACGCCAATGTGAAGCCGGTGGCATTCAAGATTACGCCATTGAGCAATGCCAAGCCTAAAACGATTTCACTCGTTTCCGGAATGTCGCAATCCGGCCCGGCAGGACAAACTTTGCAGCCGTTTAAAGTCGGGCTTAAGGATGCCAATGGCAA
>CAYUVM010000452.1:0-4351 GCA_964447935.1 uncultured Cytophagia bacterium
CTCTTTTGCCGCCGGGGCGTTTATTTGCTGGATTCGTTGCGCAGTTTCCGCCGCCGAGTTGAAGCGCCGCCGGATTCCTCCTGGCAATATTGGCGGCAACGCGCCATTAGCTCGTTAGCCCTGGGAACGGTGTTGGTCATAAGTGTTAAAAAGATGTTGACCGGTTAGCCCGTTATATTTTTTGCCTGCAACCGTAAAAATGTCTTGATATTCACCAAATGGTATTTTAAATTAATACAATAATAAATAAAACCGGCCAACCGGCAAATTGTCCAACAGGCCATCCGCCGTGAGCGACCAGAAAATTAAAAAACTCTATTATTCCATTAGTGAAGTCAGCCAGGTTACTTCACTGAAGGCGTATGTTTTGCGTTACTGGGAAACGGAATTTGCCGAATTACGCCCGAAGAAAAGCCGCGCCGGCAGCCGAACCTATACCCTCGATGACATCAAGCTAATTTTTCTGATCAAACGCTTGCTCTACGACGACAAATATACGATTGAAGGGGCTCGCCAGCGTCTCCAACAATTGCGCCAGGTTGGTGAACAAATAGATATTTCTTTCGACCAGTTGCGCCGTGATGATATGATTGTTGAGCTTAAAAAAGAGCTCCGGGAATTGTTGGGCATGTTGCATCATAACGTGAAACTGGATAGTGCAACAGAAGCTTAATAAAATATAGAAACAACCGGTTTTATATTTCTCTTTTGGGGATAATTTGTTCCTGCTTGCCGAATTTTCCCGCCACTTTCGAGAATTATCCTAAATTTAATAACGCCAATGCTTGACAAAATACCAATTCTTTATTATCTTTCATCTTGTCGTTTTTAAAAGAATATTTCCTGGCTGTCATTTTTATCAATACTATTTTTTGTCTAATGCCCCAGATTTTTCATCCGAGCACCAATACCTTTTCCAAAGTCAGCATCTTTGGCGCCGTGTTTTTTATCGGCGGACTGCTGTGGATTTTCGGCGTCATCGAGCGTTCGCCGTATGTGACGCAGGCCAGCGTTGTGCGCGAGCAGCCGGTTCCCTTCAGCCATCGCCATCACGTTTCACAGCTCGGCATCGATTGCCGCTATTGCCACACCTCGGTGGAAGAGAGTAATTTTGCGGGCATCCCTTCGACAAACACTTGCATGACCTGCCACTCGCAAATTCATTCGACGGCGGTGATGTTGGAGCCGGTGCGCGAAAGTTATCGCACGGAAAAATCCATCGAGTGGGTGCGCGTTAACGACCTGCCGGATTTTGTTTATTTCAACCACAGCATTCACGTAAAAAAAGGCATGGCCTGCGTCACCTGCCACGGGCCGGTCGGCGAGATGGCGCTCACGTGGCGCGAGAACTCGCTGAACATGGAATGGTGCCTCCAATGCCATCGCGCGCCGGAGCAGTTTGTCCGCCCGCGCGAAGAAGTTTTTAGCACGACATGGAAATCGCCGGCGCCGCAAACGGCTTTGGGTGACAGCTTGATAAAAGAGTATAAAATTCAGAAGCTCACGAATTGTTCGATTTGTCATCGGTAACGTAGTCCCCGCATCTTGTGGGCGGCTTTTGAAGATACGAAATTTATTTTTGCAAGAGCACCTCCCACAAGGGGCAGGGCTACAATTCTATTCGATTTATCATTGGTTGATTTAAAGAAAGCTCGTATGGCACGAATTGAGAAAAAAATTGATTCACGAATACCAGCGGATTTGACTAATACCATCTGGCTTGGAGAAATTTATGATAATAATAAAAAGCATCGAGTAAGGATACTTTTTCATGAAACTGGAAATTCAGATTTAGTATATTTCAAAAATGACGATTCTCTAAATGGTGGATACTATAGAATTAAATTTTGTTGGCGGCAGGAAAATCTTAGAGTTAAGTTGACGTCTCCTGAGTCTCCTGATAAGGAATGTATAGGTACTATTGAAATAGGTGACTTCTCATTAAATTCAGAATTTACTCTTGATTCAAGAATTTTTTTCAAGTATCGTGATTATTCTTTAAGAAAAGAATTGCAATTTGTAGTGAGTTTTAGGGATTTATTTGTTTTTGATTGGGATGATGATGAGACAGAATAAAGTTAAAGATAATCAATTGGTTCTAGGCGCGCAAAATAAGAGCTAAGTTGAAAACATTTAGAACAAAAATTCGTGAAAATCTATTATATCCGTATTCAAAGAAATAAACAAATCTTGCATGAACCCAAAACCCGACAACATCGATCACCTCGATTTAACCGCCATCCGCGCGCGCTTGGAAAACCAGCATGGCAAGCTATATTGGCGAAGCCTCGAAGAGTTGGCGAACTCGAGAGAATTTCAAGAGGCGATTCACCATGAGTTCGCGCCAACGGTTGTCGGCAAAGTCGAATTGGGTCGCCGGGACTTTCTTAAACTCATGGGCGCGTCGATGCTGCTGGCGGGAGTCAACGCTTGCACGCGGCAGCCGGAAGAGAAAATTTTTCCGTATGTGAAACCGCCGGAGCAGCTTGTCGGCGGCAAGCCGCTTTATTTTGCGACGGCGAATGTGCGCAACGGTTATGCGTGCGGCGTGCTCGTGGAAAGCCACGAGGGCCGCCCCACCAAAGTCGAAGGCAATCCCGACCATCCAGCGAGCCTCGGCGCGACCGATGTTTTCAGTCAAGCCTCGGTGCTCACGCTTTATGATCCGGATCGCTCGCAAACGGTGAAGCATCTGGGTGAGATTAATACGTGGGAAAATTTCGTTGCCACGCTCAGCACCGAGTTGGAAGGATTGAAAGCGAGGCGCGGTGCAGGTCTGCGCATTCTCACGGAGACGATAACTTCGCCGACACTCACGCAGCAACTGCAAACGATTCTCGCCGCGCTGCCGGCGGCGAAATGGCATCAATACGAACCAGCCAATCGCGACCACGCGCGCGAAGGCAGCCGTTTGGCCTTCGGCGAATACGTGGAAACGCAGTATCGTTTTGATCGCGCGGAAATCATTCTCTCGCTCGAGGCGGATTTTCTCGTCGATCTGCCGGGAAGTTTGCGTTACGCCCGCGAATTTACCGCCCTGCGGCGTGTGCATGACGGCAATAAAAAAATGAACCGCCTTTACGTGATGGAGAGCAGCCCCACACTCACCGGCACAATGGCGGATCACCGCCGCACCATGCGCGCGAGTGAAATTGAGAATTTTGCGCGCGCTATTGCCAAGGAAATCGGCGTTAGCGTCGAAAGCAATCAAGCCGATGAATGGATTTCCGCGGTGGCGCGCGATTTGAAAAACCATCGCGGCGCGAGTCTCGTGATTGCGGGTGAGCAACAGCCGCCGTTTGTGCACGCATTGGCGCATGCGATGAATCACGCGCTGGGAAATGCCGGCAATACGGTCATTTACACGGATTCCGTCGAGGCGCAGCCGGTGAATCAAATCGAATCGCTGCGCGAGTTGACAGCGGATATGGACGCGGGCAAAGTTGAGATGCTGCTCATGCTCGGCGGCAATCCGGTTTTCAATGCGCCCGCAGATTTGAATTTTACCGAAAAAATTTCAAAAGTCAAAACGCGCGTGCATCTCAGTTTGTATGAAGATGAAACTTCGGAGCAATGCCACTGGCATATTCCCGAAACACATGCGCTGGAGAACTGGAGCGATGCGCGCGCCTTTGATGGCACCGCAACGATTATCCAACCGTTGATTGCGCCGCTTTACGGCGGCAAATCGGCGCATGAAATGCTTGCCGTTTTCACCGGACAGGCCGGGCGCTCCAGTCACGATCTCGTGCGCGATTATTGGAAGGCGCAAAGGAATTCTCCTGATTTTGAAAAATTTTGGCAAACGTCGCTACACGATGGTTGGATTGCGGGTTCGGCTTTTTCACCGAAAAGTGTTGCATTGAATTTGCCATCGTCGGCAGTTCAAAGTCCAAAGTCCGATGCCGAGGTTGAAATTATTTTTCGTGCTGATTCACACATCGGCGATGGCCGCTATGCCAACAACGGTTGGCTGCAGGAATTGCCGAGGCCGTTCACGAAACTTACGTGGGACAACGCGGCGTTGATTAGCCCGAGAATGGCGGAGCGGCTAAATCTTGGGAATGAAGACGTCGTCGCATTGAAATACGATGGCCGCACGGTGAATGCGCCGGTTTGGGTTTTACCGGGGCATCCCGATTATTCCGTCACGGTTCATTTCGGCCACGGCCGCACGCGCGCCGGAAAATTGGGAACGGCAACCGGTTTCAATGCCTACGCGTTGCGAACTTCTGAAGCGGCGTGGTTTGGTAGTGGTGTTGAGATCAACAAAACCGGGAAAAAATATACACTCGCGGTGACCCAAACCCATCACAGCATGGAAAATCGCCATCTCGTGCGCGCCGGAACG
>CAYUVM010000453.1:0-4350 GCA_964447935.1 uncultured Cytophagia bacterium
ATACTGGCTCAAGGGCAGCGTTAAACCGGCGCGGCGAATATTGGAAGCGTCGATTTGATCATTGAGTAAAGCCCACGGTTGAAAGTTGCGATAGCCCCAAATATACCTGCCGTTTTCCGTATTCATCTCAAGACGGCTCGCCCGCTCATGCAAAAGATGATACTGCTCGGTTTCAACTTCGCGCGCCGGCCACAAGTTGAGCAAGTTGGAAAACACAGCGCCCGGCAGCGAGTTCCATTGGTCGGAAAGATGCAAACTCATATCGGTTTTATTTTGCCAGACGTCGAGGCCGCCGTGCGCCGCTACGGCCTGCATGATGAGGTCGTGGCCTTTTTGTAAACTTCTTTGCCGTAACTCATCGTGACCGCGCGAACGCCGAACGTGCGGAATCACGACGCTATTGACGACGAACAAACCGCTAAAAAGCAGAACCGTAAATAAAAACATGCGTTGCAACATCGCAAAAGCTCCCTGTGGTTAATCGACTGATAACGCTGTGTATAATTCTGTTCATCTTCTTTACAAAAGAGTTGAAACAATATTTTTCAAGAGTTTCTTCCCGATGACTAAACTTTTTTTGCCAGCGCAAACACTTCAAATTAAACAGCGACTTGCTATATGGTTGCACAACCCACGGCGAACTTAGAGCCGGGCATATATGATACGGAAGTAAGGTCACTGAGTTGCATCAATTGTTAAAATTGCAAAACATATACCAGGCCAAAGCTTCGGAGGTACAAAAGGAATACGAAAGTGTGGCGTATGTGGATTGCCGGCGGCGCTATTTTTTAAAGCTGCATCGGCGGGATGAAGCAAAATTCCCTCTTGTTTATAAAATCCTTTTTTCATACTTTCATTATATAAATTATGACGCTCGGATTCTGCGCTAATTTTTATTTGATATAATAAGCCCATGACGCCCATAAAAACTGAAATTGATCGTAGCGCGCTGCAGGCGCAAATTCGCGAGAAGATTCTCGATATACGCGCTAAGCACAAAGTGCATGCGCCGGATTTTCCAGCGGATTTGGCCTGGTTGAATGTGCAACCGGGGGCCAAGCTCTCTTTGGCTCAGCTCAAGGGAAAAATTGTTTTGCTGGATTTTTGGACATACTGCTGCATCAATTGCATGCATGTGATCCCCGATCTAAAATTTTTAGAAGAAAAATATGCCGGTCGCCCTCTGGTTGTGATCGGAGTGCATTCGGCCAAATTTACCAATGAGAAAGAAGCAGCAAATATTCGGCAAGCCGTTTTGCGCTACGAAGTCGAGCATCCGGTTTTGGTGGATTCGGATTTCAACGTGTGGCAGCAATATGCCGTGCGCGCGTGGCCGACGCTGGTGATGGTCGATCCCGAAGGTTATTTGCTCGCCATTTTTTCCGGTGAAGGCAATCGCGATATTTTGGATAATTATATCGAAGTGGCGCTGGAGATTTTTGAAAAAGAAGGCAAGCTGAATCCGGCGCCGCTGGAATTGCGGCCGGAAATTTCGGAAATGGCAAATGCGTTTTTGAGCTTTCCGGGAAAAATTGTCGCTCATACCGATAAAAATATTTTAGCGATTGCCGATTCGAATCATCATCGTATTGTTATCGCCACGCCGGACGGCAAAGTGCTTGACATGGTCGGCTGTGGTTTGCCGGGATTGGAAGACGGTGATTTTGACGCCGCGCATTTCACCCATCCGCAGGGTTTGGCATTTCACGGCGAGGATTTAATTGTCTGCGATACCGGCAATCATAGTTTGCGCCGCGTTGATTTTGCCAGCCGCAACGTCACCACCATTGCGGGTACCGGCGAGCAGTCGCGCGGCGGCTCGCGTGGCGGTGCCGGGGTCAAAACACTGTTGAACTCGCCGTGGGATGTTTTTGTTACGGGCAACACCGGTTATATTGCAATGGCTGGGCCGCATCAAATTTGGACGATTGATTTGAAGACGAATCGCGTCGAGCCGTTCGCGGGCAGCGGCCACGAAGCGCGTCGCGATGGTGATCGGCACGAGGCGGCGTTTGCGCAACCGAGCGGCATCACTGGCGAGTTGATTAACGGCCATTTGACACGTCTCTTTGTGGCGGATAGCGAAATTTCCTGTGTGCGGCAGATCGACTCGCGCAGCGAAAAGGTCGGGACGCTGGTGGGCGGCGATCTCTTTCAATACGGCGATACAGAAGGCACCGCCGATAATGTTCGGTTGCAACATCCGCTCGGCGTGACGTATCACGATGGTAAAATTTATTTGGCCGATACGTATAATCACAAAATCAAAGTGATTGATCCGAATTTGCGCACTTGCAAAACGTTGTTGGGCAACCGCACGCCAGGCCTGGTCGATGGCAGCGCACCGCAATTTTATGAACCATCCGGTTTGGCTTTCTTGCACGGCAAAATGTATATCGCCGACACGAATAATCACGTGATTCGCGTGGCGGATTTGCAGACGTTGGAAGTGCGGACGTTAACGCTACAGCCCAAAGCCGCCGTGGAGCATCATGTTGAGCATCTCGTCAATCTGCACACGCCGGTGACGCGGTTATCCGGACAAACGTTGGCGCCCGACGCGACGCACCTCGCGCTTAAAATCGAGTTGTCCGCCGACGTGGAGTTTAACGCCGGCTCGCCGTTGCAGCTTCTCGTGCGCACATTGAATGAAGCGCTCACCTTCGATTCCACCATCTTTACTATTGCCGAGCCGAAAACGGAAATACAAATTCCGTTTCGCGTGCAGCCGGATTTTGGCGGTACGGCGTTGCGCGTGGAGTTGCTTTATTATTATTGCCACAAAGCTCGCGGCGTTTGCATGGTACGGCAGGCGACGTATGAGATGACGATTTTATTTTCGGCGTATGGCGAGAATAATTTGGTTGTCGTAGATCAAATTAAAAACTAGAGCAATAAATTTTGCCGACCTGCCAACCGGCGAACGGGCTAACAAGCAAACGGGTAAACCTGCTTTTCTAAATGCAAATCAATAATGGCGAGATACTGGGACTCGCAACACAGGAAATTTACCAGCGGGGTTTGGATTATTTTCGTAACGGGCGTGTCCGCCTGGTTGAAGTCGCCGACGGCATGATCACCGCCCGCGTGCAGGGCCAGCAGGAATATGAGGTCACGGTGTCGCGCAATGGCCACGGGCTCGTCACGGCCTGCACCTGCCCGCAAGAATTTAATTGCAAACATGTGATCGCGACGTTATTGCAAGCGCGCGAGCATAATAACGATGCTGGCACGACGCCTGTGGCAGAGAAGCCGAAATCCCGCGCCGAAACGCCTTCTACTGAAGCTTCCAAAGAAACCAGCAAATCCGACTGGCGACAACTCGTGCAGGCCATTCAAAAACCGCCAACCGGTGAGGCCGGGCGCCAGTCATTCTCCTCATTTGTAAGCGATCGTTCTACGTGGGACATCTATTTCACGCTACAACTTGGGCGTAATGTGTGGACGCTGGCCGCGTATCGCGCGCGCCAGCGCAAAGACGGCACGCACGGCATGGCTTATCCCACCTCGGTGCGCGAGCAACCCTACTATCGCGTGCAAATGACGCAGAAGGAGAGCCTCGCACTGATGCTGTTAGATTCAGTCGAGCAGCCGCAATCACATCCTTACAATTATCAACAACGCCACAGTTATCAACTGCCGTACGGCCAGCGCCACGGCATGTTGTTCGATCTCCTGCGCGACAGCGAGATTTATTTAGCCGCCGATGAACAACGGCAAAATCCGCTGCGAGTCCGCCCGGAAATTGCGCGTTTCGAAATTCTCTTGCAGGAAAATGCCGGGGTGGTGCAACTGTTGCCCACTTTTATTCTCGCCGAGGAGCATATGCCGCTTGATGGTGAAACGTTCATATTAACCAGCGAGCCGTTGTGGCTTTTGCGCCGGCAAGAAATTTTTAAATTAGAAAACTCACCGGCGGCAAACACGGCTTTCGCGAAACCCCATGCCCGTGAAGCCGCGAACCGCGCGGCGCTCCCGCCGTTTGTGCAATTTTTGCAAATGTTGCGGCAGCAACAACCGATCACGATTCCGCAGCCGGAGGTGGGTGATTTTTTTGCCGCGCTGGCTCCCGCTTCACCGCTACTGTCATTTTTTTCTTTACCCAACCGCGACAATTTACCGACGCTCCAGCAGTTCTCGCTCAAAAGGCTGTATTTGGAAGAGAACCTCGAAATCCTCAAGATTCGGTTAAAATTTGTTTATGGCAATCAAGAAGTGGAGTGCGCGCCGCCCACCGAGGGCCAAGTCGAGTCGCGCGAATTGCTGGTTCATAGCGGCGCAGGGTTGAGTTTTCTTCGCGTGCTTCGTGATCGCGACGGCGAACATCAGGCGCAAGCCCAGCTTCTTGCC
>CAYUVM010000454.1:0-4350 GCA_964447935.1 uncultured Cytophagia bacterium
GGCGCGTAATCTTTTTGTTCAGCCCCTGCATACACCGGGCGATGAACCCACGCGGCGCGCATCCCCGCGGTTTTGGCGCCGGCAATATCGGTATGTTGCAAATCGCCGATGTGCAAGCAGGCCTGCGGTGGCACGCGAAGCCCATCCAACGCGAGTTGAAACATTTGCGGATGCGGTTTGGTTTTGCCGACTTCGCCGGAAAAAACCAAAATTTGAAAGCAATCGAGAATTTCATAACGCGCGAAAATTTGCCGCAGCACTCGCCCGGGCGTCCAAGCCGTATCGGAGATCAACGCCAGCGGATATTTTGCGGCGAGTTTCGGCAACGCTTGCAGCGTGCCATCCAGCGGCTGTGGATCTTGATAGGCTTCTTCAAAGTGTTGTCGAACCCGCTCAAAATTTTCCTGGGGCAGTTCAGCATTAAGCGCGCGCAACATTTCCTGCACCCCCTCCGCCGCGCCGAAAGCGATTTGTTTACTCCACAAGTCGTCGAAATACTTCCATGCGTCTTTGTAAGCGGCACGCAATTGTTCCGGCGAAACTGCGTAGCCACAGCGTTGCAGTTCCTCGCGCAGAAAATTTTGCCGGCGTTCGCTGTAGAGTACGGTATCGGAGGGCGATTGTTTGTCGTCAAAAATTGTCCCCCACAAATCCAGCGAAATTGCTTTGATCTCGCGCCGTAAGTTTTCCCAGGTAATGGTATCGGCTGCCATCGTAATGGGTTGCGTGTTGGTTCCGGAGCGCTGGTGCAGTTCTGGTGACATTTTTGTTCGAGCGCGGGCGACTAACGTTTCCAAGCCGGGTGTATCAAATTTTATTTGCGTTTTTATATCAAACCGGAATGCCGGTAAACAGGAAAAGATATTTTGCAAACGCCTCGCCGACCAGCACGAGGACGATGGTGGCGTAGAGAATACCCGTGGCAGATTGGGTGTTTTTAACTTTTACCGAACTCCAAATCATCGCGCCGAAGAGCAGCGGCACCGCCAGGCCGAAACCGACGCGCGCCCAGAATAAAATTCCGGACATCGAAAAATCAAGCAGGCCTTTTGCCGTCGCGGCCATCGGCGCTGATGAAGAGCCGGCCAGAATGAAGACCGTGGCAAAAACCAAAAGCGTGCGTATGATCGCGAGGCCAATGAAAACCCAGGTGGTGATTTGCAGCGGCCGCAGTGTCAGTTTATGATTCACCAAATACCAGTGCCCGGTGATCATCGTGCCGAGCACGGAGCCGAGCATGAGCGCCGAGCTGATGAAACTGCCGGCCAGCATCCAATTCGGCGCGGTCGAGGGATTGGGAAAAGTTAAAGGCAGTTTGGCCATCGCGATCAATCCCGCGAGAAGTGCCAGCGCAGCGAAGATTTTGCCGCCCCGCTTCAGTAGTAGCACCGTGAGGATAAGTAACGCCCCGCAAATTACCAGTAACGTCGTAATCTGCCCGGCTGCCGGACTCGCCGCGACAAAAGGCGTCGCGAAGCTCAAATTGGCGAACGGCTTGGCCCAAAAGGCGCAGGCGAGTAAAATAATCGCGAGAATGCTGAGGAGTCGAAAAAACATGGTGCCCATTTCTTTGACGGAAATGAACAATATCGGCACGAGCGTGCCGATGGCGAAATGCGTAAAGAGAGAAAAGAAGATGAGTTTTAGGGCGTCCATTTAAATTTCTTTTCAATTCAACGACAGCGCCATCGAATAGACTTCCGGATGTTCGATCTGACGACGGTGTTTGAAATTTTCTCGAATCTTGTGCGTGTGCGAAATGGCTTGTTCGCCGAAGGTCCAACACAGCAGGATATCGGGCAGAAAACTTTTGAAATCGACGGTAAAATAACCTTTGGGATAGGCGCCGAGCCGGATAATTTCTTTGGCCCATCGCTCGAGAGTCAACGCGACCTGGAGATCGTAGCTTTGTTGCGCGTCGGGCTCGTTGAACAAACGTTCGGATTCCATGCGCACGCGCGCATCGTCCAAATCCTCCACAGTTTGCTCGGTGATCGCAATGATCTTCGGCACCACGGCGTTGGCCTCTTCTAACGTAAAAAACGGCATGTCATCCTTTTGATAAGAGTGTTCGTTGGGGATGTCAATATATTCGCTCACTTCTATTCTCCTGTGCTGGTTGCTGGTAGCTGGTCACAAGACTCATTCAAACGCTGCAATTCCCGTCACCGCCTGGCCGAGAATCAAGGTGTGGATTTCGTGCGTGCCTTCATACGTTTTCACGCTTTCGAGATTGGCGGCGTGGCGCATGGCGGCATAGTCATCGATAATCCCATTCGCGCCGAGAATTTCGCGGCAGGCGCGCGCAATTTCCAATGCGTGATAACAATTGTTGCGCTTGGCGAGACTCACCTGTGCCGGGTGTACTTTGCCTTGATCTTTCAAGCGGCCGAGTTGCAAACACAGCAATTGCATTTTGGTGATCTCGGTCAGCATATCGGCAAATTTTTCTTGCGTCAACTGAAAGGCGGCAATCGGCTTGCCGAATTGCACGCGGCCTTGTGCATAACGCAAAGCTTCTTCATAGCAGGAAAGCGCTGCGCCCAGCACGCCCCAGGAAATGCCGTAACGCGCCTGCGTCAAACAACTCAGCGGCTATTTGAGGCCATCGGATTGCGGCAAGATCGCGTCTTCCGGCACGCGGCAATCGTCCAGCAATAATTCCGCCGTGTCCGAAGCGCGCAACGAGAGCTTGCCGTGCATCGCTTTCGCGGAAAAGCCTGGCGTGCCCTTGTCAATAATAAAGCCGCGAATGTTGCCGTCCAACTTTGCCCATACCACCGCGACATCGGCCATCGTGCCGTTGGTGATCCACATTTTTCTGCCGTTCAAAATGTAGCCATTCGCCGTCTTTTGTGCGCGCGTGGCCATGCCGTTGGGGTTTGAGCCGAAATCCGGCTCGGTAAGGCCGAAGCAACCAATGAATTCGGCCCGGGCTAATTTGGGCAGATATTTGTTTTTTTGCGCTTCAGAACCGAAGGCCCAAATCGGATACATGACCAGGCTGCCCTGCACGGAGCTGAAGCTGCGCAATGCCGAATCGCATGATTCCAGCTCTTGCAGAATCAAACCATACGCGACATTATTCAAGCCCGGGCAGCCGTAGCCTTGCAAGTTTGCGCCGAGCAATCCCATTTCGCCGATCGGTTTGATAAGGGTGGTGGGAAACGTGCCAGCGCGAAAATGCTCGCGGATCACCGGCGCCGCTTCTTTTTTCAAAAACTCGCGCACCTGTTCGCGCACGGCTTTTTCTTCAGTGGAGAACTGAGCGTCAAGCTGATAAAAGTCAAATGGATTCAGGTCGGCCATGCTCGTTATTTGATTAAGTGAATCACTGTTGTGCAAAGTTTGAAGTATTTGCCGCACCAGGGCAAGATGAAGAATAAGAATTTTTTTCGTAAAAAGCAACTGCCGTTTCAGCGCAATTATTTTTCTGCACTGAGAAAAAGATTGCTTTTCTTTGTATTTTGTGCATATTTTTGTAACACCTGTTTTAAACTATCGGCGCTTAAAAAGTTAAACCGTAACCGTACCCGACGCTTATGCAAATTATTCTCTTTATACTATTTCTTATGCAATCCCGCGACCAGGCTTTACCGGAAATCAAATCCTACGATTTCGGCAATAAAAAAATGGCGTCAGTCAAGCTTCCCAAAGAGTTGAGCGAAGCTTCAGGGTTGACTTTTACCGACGCTGGACACCTGCTCGGACACAATGACGAACAGGGGATCATTTATGAAATCGATTATCATACCGGCGCCATTCGCCAACGGTTTTCGCTCGGGAAGCTTGTCGTCTATCGCGACGACCTTGAAGACCTCGCCGCGAAAAAAGACACGATTTTTATGGTCAACAGTAGCGGCGTGATTTTGCGCTTTTTGCCCGGGAAGGATAAAGAGAGAATTGATTTTCAGACATTCAAAACCCCGCTGTCGATTCGCAACGATGTGGAAGGGTTAGTCTATGATCCGGCCACCGATTGCTTGTTGCTGGCCTGCAAAGGCGAAGCGGGAATAGATTTTCGCAGCGCCGTGCCGGCGCAGCATAAAGCGGTCTACGCGTTTTCCTTAAAAACCTATAAGCTGTTGCCCAAACCGCGTTTTCTTATTCCCGCCGCAAAAATTGTCGCGCAAATCAAAGAGAAAGAATTTGCGCCGTCGGCGATAGCGCGTCATCCGCGCACGGGAAATTTTTTCGTGATGGCGGCGCGCGGCAATGCCATCGTGGAAATCGACGCCGGCGGCAATTTGCTCAGCCTGTCAGCCCTGCCGAAATCTGTGCACCCGCAACCGGAATGCCTCGCCATTGCAGCGGATGGCACGCTGGTCATTTGTAATGAGGCGCCGAGTC
>CAYUVM010000455.1:0-4346 GCA_964447935.1 uncultured Cytophagia bacterium
CTATGTTGATCTGTGTGGGTACAATGCACGGGAAAATTACATATTCGCCACGGATTGACACCGATGAAACACGGATTTTTTAATAGACAAAGCGCTTAAATTCTACTTTTTTTCTTCCGAAATTAATAAGCAGCCCCACTTCGATCCCCGTTGCTTTGAGTTCATTGAGTAATTGCGGTTCATCTTGTGAGTTGTATTCTTTGGCCACTTTGAGCTCCACAATGACTTTACCATCTACCAACAAGTCGGCAGCATATTCACCGACAATGGCATCTTTAAACTTCACTTTGATCGCATGCTCGATTTCGGCTAAATGGCCTCGGCGTAATCATTCGACTTGCAGGGCTCTTTGATAGACCTTCTCTAAAAAGCCGAAGCCAAGAACATTGTAGACTTCAAAAGCAGCGCCAATAATGGCTTCCGTTATTTCTTCATATTTTAAGCTCATTTTCCGTGTTTGATCGGTGTGAATCGGTGGCTTTCTATTTCTTCTTCGTCAATGAACCCATACCAAAGGACATAAAGCCAATTTTTTATCCACTACCCCAGCAACGCGAAGCCAGCCGCCATCACCGGTTCACCAACTCAAAATCTCCGGAGCCGCTTTTATCGCGGAAGATGAACGAAAGATCGAGATCGGGATAGAGCCAAATTTCATACGGCGCCGCGCCTTGTTCGGCAAACTGGTGATGCACTTCGCGCGGCGGCCCGTATTTGATGTAAATGCGGCCGCGGTCGCTTTCCCAGCCGGAGCGCTCGCTGCCGGCCGCGGCAAAACGCATGTCGGCAAAGGCCACGCGGCGGTAAAATTCTTCCTGCAATTGGTTGCCGGCGGTGGCGGGATTGGGATCGCGCTGCCGCCAAAACGCCGCGACGAGACTGTCACGCGCGGCTTCGCCAGTTTCGGCAAGACGTTTGTACTCCGCGCTCTTGACGATGTAACGCAGCGGCGCGTACAACAAAGTTTTGTCGCCGGGCATCGAGGTGGCATAATTTTGCTCGGCGCTGATCTGCACTTGAAAACTGCCTTCGACCGTCGCCTCTTTCGCTTTGCCGTTTGCGCCGCGTTTGACGACGATATTAAACGTGTGCAAACCCGCCTGCTTGATTTTGCCGGCGAAATCGGCGACTTGCCGCACCGGCGTTTCTGCAACCTGGAGGGTCTGCTGCCATTCCGCCTGCACTTGCCGCCGCCAGTCGAGAAGCTGATATTGCAATTGCAAATTTTCCCCGAGCGGTGCGCCATAAATTTCAAAATACGCGGCGGCGCCGGTGAAGTCACGCGCCTCCGGCGTTGCGGCATCGCCCGGCAAGCGAGCAGTGACCGGCAGGTTCATCGTAAGCGCCGCGAAATTTTGCAGCAGCGAATCGCGGGGGGTTGCCGCCGGCGCCGGTTTCATAAAGACCAAGGAGCTGAATTGCAATTGGCTCTCGGCGGGCAGGGTTAATTTGAGTGGGCGGCGTTCGCGCAAATTTTTGCCGGTGTCGCGGTCGGTGATTTCCAGCGCGACTTCATATTCTCCCGGCGGCAAATCAAACGCCGCATGTTCGCGATTCAACTTTTTGCGATCATTGGTTTCGGCAAAACTATTGACCAGCAGTTCCCGCTTCCAATTCCGGCTGTCCAGCGGATTTTTTTCTTTGTCCCAAACGGTGATGTTCACTTCGTATTGAGCGCGATAACCCCGGTTTTCATTTAAAGCAGTCGCCGCCGAATCCGGGCCGGTTGCGGCAATTTTTACAAATTGCAGAATATCATTGACCATGCCGATAAAAACTTCGACGCGAACTTTGCCCGGGGCCGCCGCGGCAAATTGATACGTGCGAAAAACATACGGCGGCATGCCAATGGTTTGATCGAAATCCGCTGCAGCCGGACGGGGAAACGCCGCAGGGACCTGCGCTCCGGCGCTGGCCGGCGCGAACCCGGCGCCAGCTAACCACAACGCAAAAATTATACTCCTGCAGGAAACCTGAATCACTTGACGGATTATATGAACAGAATTTACAGCCGTGATGCGATGCGAGATAAAAAAACGACCGTGGTTAATGGATAACCACATAAAGACACTCCAAAATTTACTTAAATCAATATACGGCCAAAATGGCAAAATTGCAGAATTGCCTTATTAATCAAAATTCGGTGCCGAGTGAGAAATAATAGCGCGGCCGTGAACTGCTGTGTTCGAGATCCGAAGTCCAGGCGACGTCGAAGCGCAGCAACAGAAAACCCAAATTCGCGCGCGAGCCGAGACCGTAGCCCATCAACAACGTATCCAACTCGGGCGGGAAACCGGTGCCGCCTTTGAAGGCGCGGAAACGCTCATATTTGCCGAGCTTGCCTTCCCACGCCGCGCCCAAATCGGTGAACAGCGCGCCGCGCACATTTTGCAGGCCGATGGGCAACGGCCAGCCGAGAATGAGATACCGGATCAACGGAAAGCGAAATTCCGCATTCATCAGCGCGAAGCGGTTGCCGGATTGTTCGTAATAACTCGTGCCGCGCAACGGCGTTTCGAAGCTGGAAAAATAAACATCCTGCGGCCGGTCGATGCGAATGCGGCCGCCGCGGAAACGCCGATTCAACCAGTTGTCCAAACCGCCGAGGAAAAATTGCTGCGGCTCGCTGCCTTCGCTGAGGCCGCCGGACAAACGATAGACGAGATTATATTCTTTGCCGAATTTGAGATACTTGCGAATATCGGCGCGAAACGTCACGAAACCGAGGCCGTTGTTCTTGTCGTACTTCGGCGACACGGTGAGATTGAATTCGCTGCGACCGCCGTTGTTCGGGCCGGTCCAGCCCCACAAGGCGGTGTCGGTGACGTACGACAGGCTGGCGATGAGCGTGCGAATGCGGAGCGTCGGTTCGCGGAAAATCTCGCCCTCACGGGTGATAAACTCATCCAAAAACTCGCGATTAATATTGACCCACGACAGGCCGCCGTCCAAACGTTTGAAGGTGTTGAATGGGCGCGAAGCATACAGGTTCAAACCATAGTAGCGATCGCGCATCAGGCCATAGCCGCCGTAAAAAGGGTCGCTGTAAAAAAACCAGGCATGATGAAAACCGCCGAGGCCGTAGTCCGTGCGTTTGGGCAAATAAAAATAATTGACCTGATAATTGGAATTGCGAATGTCGTAAAATAAATCCGTGT
Organism: uncultured Cytophagia bacterium; assembly: GCA_964447935.1. GTDB lineage: Bacteria > Zhuqueibacterota > Zhuqueibacteria > Zhuqueibacterales > Zhuqueibacteraceae > Zhuqueibacter. The sequence continues at coordinate 3,159 of CAYUVM010000455.1, forward strand.
ACAACTCGATGCGATGATTGCCCAACACATCGGAAAGCGAAAGCTGCGTTTGGCCCTGCACGCCGAAGAACTGGCTGTACCCGGCGTTGCCATAAATCAGATCCGGCGTAAACTTGGTTTTATAGTTGTGCACTTTGTACGCGCCGCTCGCCTGTTTGTACTGCGTCGTGTCGCGAAAAGCGATTTGCTCGGCGCGGGTTTTCACTTCACCTTCGGCAAACTCCTCGCCAAAAACATAGTGCCGGTACTTCCCGGCGTCGCGGTCTTCCCGCGCTTCCGCGGCGGTGATGGTGAGATCGACGTTTTGCGCTTTTTGCCGCTGTTCGAGCTGCACCAGAAACGCCGTCTTCGCCGGTTTGATTTCGTCGGGTTTAATGTCGAGCGGATTTTTTAACAGATACACATCGTAGCCGGCATTATAAAAGGAAGTAAAGGCCATGCGCGAGCCGTCGCCGGTCCACGAAATATGAAACGCGCCGGTAATGACGTTGGTGATGGGATACTCGCTTCGGCTCGCGAGATCGTGCAAATAAATGTTATAAATGCCGGAGCGATCGCTCGTGAAGGCCAGCTTTTTGCCATCCGGGGAAAACACCGGCGTTTTTTCAAAGTACGGCGTGTCGGTAATTTGCTCGATTTTGGCCCCGTTCGGCACGCCTTGCGCGTCGATGATATACACATCGGAATTACGATAATCGGTACGCCAAATTTTGAAATTGGCCGACAAATTGGCCGCGTCGAGATGACGGCTGCGATCGCTTGAAAACGCGATACGGCTGCCGTCCGGCGAGTAGCTCGGCTCCAGATCGCTGAACACATCGTCGGTGATTTTGCGCACCGCTTGCGTTTGCAAGTCCACCGCGTAGATATCACAGACACCATGTTTGAGGCCGACGAACGCGATCTCGTCGTTCTTCGGCGACCAGGCCGGAGAGAACACGCCGTCCATGCCGAACTTCATCGCGCGCACGATCTTGCGTTTCTTTACGTCGACAATATTCAACGCATCTTCGCCGCCGGCTTTCGCGGCAAATGCGATATACTTGCTGTCGGGCGACCACGAGATGCCGGGGCGCAACCAGTGCAACTCTTCAAGATCGCCGGTTTTCTGGCCGCTCACCACCTTGGACATGATTTTTCCGTCGATCGCGCTCATCAAAAAAAAAACGAAGTAAACGGATTTATCGG
>CAYUVM010000456.1:0-4336 GCA_964447935.1 uncultured Cytophagia bacterium
CAGGTGTTGCCACATGGCGCGCGACACTTTGCCGTGCAATTGGCTCACGCCGTTGCGGCCGCTGCAGAGCCGCAACGCCAGCACCGTCATGCTGAAGAATTTATAGCCGTTGCTCTCCGCCTGCACGCCAAGCTGCAACAATCGCGGCAGGTCAATTTTATTGTGCGCAGCAAAGCGGCGAAAATATTTATCCATCAACGGCAAGCTAAAGGCTTCATTGCCGGCGGCCACCGGCGTATGCGTGGTGAAAACCGTGTTGGCGGCCACCACTTCCGCGGCGTGTTCAAAAGTCAATTTTTGCTTTTGCATGAACTCCGCCATGCGCTCAAACAACACGAATGCTGCATGGCCTTCGTTCAAATGCCAAACCCTCGGAGCAACGCCAAGTGCGCGGAGAGCCCGCACGCCGCCCATGCCCAAAATAATTTCCTGCGCCATGCGCGTGTCGCGATCGCCGCCATAAAGTTGCGCTGTAAGTTGACGGTCGCGCGGCTGATTGCGGACAATATCGGCATCGAGCAGCAGCAACTGCGCGCGGCCCACATTAACAAGCCAGCATTGCGCCGCCACCTGCCGGCCCGGCAAATCGACCACAATTTGCAAAAGCTTGCCGTTGCGCTGGCGTAGCGGCAGCACCGCTAATTGCTTAAAGTCAAATTTCGGGTATTCCGCGTGCTGGTTGCCCTGCGCATCAATGCGCTGCGTGAAATAACCATTTTTGTACAACAGGCCGACGCCGATAAACGGCACGCCGAGATCGCTGGCCGTTTTGGTGTGATCGCCCGCGAGAATGCCCAGTCCGCCGCAATAAACCGGCAGCGACTCATGCACACCAAACTCCGCGCAGAAATAAGCCACCAGCGCTTTTTGCTCGCGCGGATGCGCGCGCACATGCCACGGACTCGGATCGTTCATGTATTCATCAAAAGCGCGCAAAATTTCTTCATACATCGCCAGGAAACGCATGTCGCGTGCCAACCGGCGCAAGCTGGCGCCGCGTTCCCGCAACAATTTAACCGGATTGCGGTGTTGCCGCCAATGCTCGCCATCAATATGCTCAAACAGCGTCTGGGCTTCCGGCTGCCAACTCCACCATAAATTATACACCAACTCCGGCAAGCGTTGAAATGGCTTTTGACAACGAAGGGGATAATCGCGCACTACTATTCTCATCTTCATCCTCATGACAAAGTTTTAGAAATGGCCTGAAACAATTTATCCTTTCAAGGCGTTCTTTATTGCAAGCGCATGGACTTGGCGCTGCTCGTTATTCAAAAAAAATGCCCGACGAGAGCAACCGTTCTCACCGAGCCAGCAAAAAAAGCTTTGCGGCCTTTTTATGCCGAGTTAAATATAAAGTACTTCGCGCTAAAAAGCAAGCTTCCCTTCCGGCGATCATCTGGCGTAAAAAGCATTAAACTAATTTCGCTGCCGCGCCGTCCTATTCATCAAGCCGCCCATAAATCCGCCGGAGCTTTTCCTGCTGACCAACCCGGTTTACCCAAAATTGCCACGGGATTAAATGAATTTTTGTTACAGGTGGTGCCGTATGTTACGTGACGCTATTATTTTAAAACTATTGGCGTGTGGTTTGTTTTCAACGCTGGGCGCACAATTCGAACACCTGTCGCTGGAACAGGGACTTTCACAAAGCACCGTCAAATGCATTCTGCAGGATCGCAAGGGCTATCTTTGGCTTGGCACCGGTGATGGTTTAAATAAGTATGATGGTTATAACTTCACCATTTATCGCAACCACTACAATGATGACAACTCAATTTCGGATGATAACATCTGCGCCATTGCGGAAGATCGTTCCGGCGCCCTTTGGGTGGGCACTGTCAAAGGGGGATTGAATCGATTTGATCGGGCCAATGAACACTTCACACGTTATACCTTACCGCTGTTCACCGGACCCGCCAGCATGGCGGAAAAAGAGATCGCCGATTTGCCGTTTCTTTTTTCATTTTTCTCGGACCAAACCATAACGGCTTTATATGTCGACTCAACGCGAGACCGGCATGATTTATGGGCAGGCACCTGGCGCCACGGCCTCTATAAAATCAATCTGGCGAAACTTAAAAAGAACGGAGCGCACCTCACGCCCGACGCCGTTGTGCATTATCAACATAATCCAGCCGATTCCCATAGTCTCAGCGACAATCGCATCCGTGCCATCTGTCGCGACCATAACGGGAATTTGTGGATCGGCACGTTTGGCGGCGGCTTGAATCGTTATGATGACATAACCGCGCGTTTTCAAGCTCTGCGGCATGATCCGGCCACGCCGAATAGCTTAAGCGCCAATCATATTCTGACGATACACGAGGACAAAGCCGGTATCTTGTGGGTTGGCACATTGGGCGGCGGATTAAACAAGCTTATTCCGGTTGAAGATGATATCACCTCGACGTCCCAACCGGCTTTGGTGGGACATCGCCAATTCGTTCATTCGGCTGTGGATAGTCGTCTCAATAATAAGACTGCAAACGGTTTTCGTTTCATTCATTATCGCCACGATCCGGCCCGACCCAATAGTTTGAACGACGACGACGTCACAGCGATTCTCGAAGATCGCTCTGGCGTGCTGTGGATCGGCACGTTTGGCGGCGGTCTCAACCAGCTCGACCGTGCCACCGAACGCTTCACGCATTTTCAGCGGGATCGTTTCAACCCCAACAGCTTTCGGGCGAACGATGCGTTAGTCATTTATGAAGACAAATGCGGCATTATCTGGATCGGTTCGCAGCTTGGCGTCGGCGTCAGCAAATATGATCGCCGCAAAGAAAAATTTATTCATTACAAAAACGACCCCACTGACCCGCAAAGTTTGAGTGATGACGTGGTTTGGTCAATTTTCACTTCGCCGCAACCCGAGGCCCCGATATGGTTTGGCACTTACCATGGCGGGTTGAATCGTTTTGACCGTAAAACGCCGGCGGGCGCCGCCGGACGGTTCACGAAGTTTCGGCATGACCCGGCTGACCCGCGCAGCCTCAGCCAGAATCATGTCCGCGCCATTTGCGCCGACGAGACCGGCGCGCTCTGGGTGGGCACTTTTAGCCAGGGGTTAAATAAATTTTTTCCGGAAGCGACAACGGCAGCGCCCAACCGCGCGGTGTTTACGCATTACAAACACAATCCGGCCGATCCGTATAGCCTGAGCCACAATCATGTGCGCGCGCTGCTCCAGGATAAATCCGGCGTGTTGTGGATTGGCACGATTGGCGGCGGGTTAAATCGCTTAGAAAAAAAATCGGGCCGTTTCCTTCGCTATCGCCATCAACCCGCCGACCCCAACAGTTTGAGCGATGATCGGATTTATACCATTTATGAAGATCGCCGCGGCACGCTTTGGGTCGGAACGTTCGGCGGCGGGTTAAACCGAATTTTTATTCCGACCTCCGCCGACGGAACGAAAAATTATGCCGGGCTTTATTTCATTTCTTATAAATATAACATCGCGGATTCCGCCAGCTTGAGCGATAATCGTGTGATGGCGATTTGTGAAAGCCACGATGGCGCGTTGTGGCTCGGCACTTTTGGCGGCGGGTTAAATAAATTCGACCCCGCGACCGGCAAGTTTAGCCGCTTCGGCATCCACAACGGCTTGCCGAGCGAAGTGATTTACGGCATTCTGGAAGATGCGCGCGGCAATCTGTGGATCAGCTCGAACAACGGCCTGTCGCGTTTTAACCCGCGGACGTTAATGTGCAAAACGTATGACGAGTGGGACGGCCTGCAAAGCAAAGAATTCAGTGGCGGCGCTTTTGCCTCTCGCCCCGAAGGCGAAATGTTTTTTGGCGGCATCAACGGGTTCAATTATTTTTTCCCGGACAGCATCAAAGACAATATTTTCGTGCCGCCGATTATGATTACCTCGTTCAAGAAATTCAATGAAGTTGCGGGCCACGAAATGGCGTCCATCGAATTGGCGCACACCGACAACTTTTTTGGCTTTGAATTTTCGGCGATGGATTTTTCCCATCCGGCCAAGAATCAATACGCTTACTATTTGGAAAATTTTGACCAGAGCTGGATTTTTGCCGGCACCCGCCACGCCGTCAGTTACACCAACGTCAATCCCGGCAAATATGTGTTTCGCGTTAAGGGCACCAACAGTGACGGCATCTGGAATGAAACCGGCGCGGTGGTGCAGATCACCATTCACCCGCCGTTCTGGCAAACCTGGTGGTTTCGGACGTTCGTGTTGAGCCTGTTCGCCGTCAGCATTTGGGGGTTGCACGAGCAGCGGGTGAAACGAAAAATCGGCTACTTGCTGGAAATCGAGCGCATTCGGAAAAGCGAGAACGAGCGATTGCGCAAGCAGGTGGAC
>CAYUVM010000457.1:0-4330 GCA_964447935.1 uncultured Cytophagia bacterium
TTTAGGATCTGCGCAAAAGCAACTTCGTAGTCCTGCCCCCTTGCCCCGCTTCTCTTTCAAGTTTGTAAGGAAAAGCGGGGCTGGTGGGGCGATATTACAAGCTGAACGCCTTGTTAATAAATAACCGCCCACAAGGGGCGGAGACTACGAGAGGTTGCTTCTGTGCGGACCCTCGAGATAAACAATCGGCGACACTCCGGCAGCAAGTAATGTATTTTATTTTAGGAGTGTTACCATGAGTTGTTTAAAGGAAATCGAATTAAGCGGAAAAAAATTCAGCATTGAGACCGGCCGCGTTGCCAGACAAGCGCACGGTTCCTGCTGGGTGCGCCTGAATGACACGATCATTATGGCCACCGTCGTTGGCGCAAAAGAAGCCAAGGAAGAAGCCGATTTTTTCCCGCTGTCGGTGGATTATCGCGAGAAAGCGTATGCCGCCGGTAAAATTCCCGGCGGTTATTTTAAGCGCGAAGGCCGGCCGAGCGAAAACGAAATCTTGATCAGCCGCTTGATCGACCGCGCCATTCGGCCCTTGTTTGCGGATGAATATCTCAATGAAGTGCAAGTGATGGTGTCGGCGTTATCGGCGGATAAAGAAAATGATCCCGATGTGCACGGCATCACCGGCGCGTCGATGGCGCTGTTGCTGTCGGATATTCCGTGGGCCGGTCCGGTCGCGGGCGTGCGGGTTGGCCGCGTGCGCGGGCAGTTTATTGCAAATCCAACGCACGCTGAAATCGAGCAAAGCGATATGGATGTGGTGATGGCGGCCTCGGAAGATTCGATCATGATGGTCGAAGGCGAAGCGCAGGAAATCAGCGAAACTGACATGGTCGCGGCGCTGCATTTTGGCCACGACGTGGCGCGCCAGCTGATCGGCTTGCAAAAAGCTGTAGCCGCAGAAATGGCGAAACCGAAACGTGAAATTACGCCGGTGGCGTTGCCCGCGGGTTTGGAAACGCGCGTTAACACGATGGCGACCGAAAAACTCCGCCAGCTTTTTCAAGAACCCGAGAAACAAAAACGCAATGACGGCCTTAAATTATTGCGCGACACGACGATTGCCGAGTTGCAAACCGAATTTCCGGAAAGCGAAGTGGCCATCAAAGAGTTGTTTTATAAAATTGAAAAACAGCTCATGCGCGATATGATTATTACCGCGAACCGGCGTTTAGACGGCCGTCGGCCGGAAGATATTCGCGACATCACTTGCGAAATTGCGGTGTTGCCGCGAGTGCATGGCTCGTCCTTATTTACGCGCGGGCAGACGCAGTCGCTGGGCGTGGTGACGCTCGGCACGAAAGTCGACGAGCAGAAGATGGATGAACTGGAAGGCGAGTATTATAAAAGCTACATGCTGCATTATAATTTTCCGCCGTTCAGCGTCGGTGAAATTAAACCGTTCCGCGGGCCGGGCCGCCGGGAAATTGGCCACGGCAATCTCGCCGAGCGCGCGCTGAAAGCGGTGATGCCGAACGAAAGCGTTTTTCCCTACACCGTGCGGGTCGTGTCCGAAATTTTTGAATCCAACGGTTCTTCGTCGATGGCGACGGTGTGCTCCGGTTCGCTGGCGTTGATGGATGCCGGCGTGCCGATCAAAGACGCGGTGGCCGGCATTGCGATGGGGCTGATTAAAGAACGCGACAAAACCGTGGTGCTTACCGATATTCTCGGTGATGAAGATCATCTCGGCGACATGGATTTCAAAGTCGCGGGAACCATGAAGGGCGTGACGGCGTTTCAGATGGATATTAAAATCGAAGGCTTGTCGCAGGCGTTGATGGCCGAAGCTCTGGAACGGGCGCGGGTGGCGCGTCTCCACATTTTGAATATTATGAATGGCGCGCTCGCCAAGCCGCGGCCGGAGATTTCGCAATATGCGCCGCGCATCGTCTCGATCAAGATTCCGGTGGACAGCATCGGTTTGGTCATCGGGCCGGGCGGCAAATCCATTCGCGATATTATTGAGCGCACCGGCGCCACGATTGATATTGCCGATGACGGCACGGTGACGCTGGCCTCGGTCGATCCGAATTCGGTCAGCATGGCGAAGGATATTATCGAAGGCATGGTGGCAGAACCGGAAGTCGGCAAGATTTATAAAGGCACCGTTAAAGGCATTAAAGAGTTTGGGGCGTTTATCGAAATCATGCCGGGCCGCGAAGGCCTGCTACACATTTCGGAAATCGAGCATCGCCGCCTCAATCGCGTCGAAGAAGTGTTGAAGATGGGCGATCAAGTTGAGGTGAAATTGCTCGAAATCGCCGACGGCGGCAAGCTGAAACTGAGCCGTAAGGTGTTATTGCCGGGCGGCGGCGCGCCGCCACCGCAACGCCGCAATAATTAATGCCGCGCTGGTTTGCCGTTTTTTCGAGGCCGCCTGTCCGGCAATATGTTTTTTGCTGTTGTTGAATTACCGTCCGGATACGCAAGTGTCCGGACGTTTTCTTATGCTGTCTTTTAATCTACGAATTTACTTCTGTAAACTGGCGATCTGCCAAACGGATATCATTCTTGCAAAACCCCATTGAAAATTCTACTCATCTGAAGACCACCCTGCCCGGCGGGTTGCGTATTGTTTCAGAATATATGCCGCACGTCCGCTCGGTGTCACTCGGCGTGTGGGTGCAAAACGGCACGCGCGATGAACGCGCGGAAGAAAACGGCGTCTCGCATTTTATCGAGCACATGATGTTTAAAGGCACGACGCGCCGCAAAGCCAGCGACATTGCCGAGAGTCTGGAAGCTTACGGGGGGCATCTGAATGCGTTCACCGGCAAAGAACTGACTTGCTATTATGCGCATTTTCTTGACGAACATCTGCCGCTCGCCGTCGACGTTTTGGCCGATATGTTGACCAATTCGGTTTTTGACGCGGATGAAATGACCAAAGAGAAATCCGTCATTATCGAAGAAATTAACTCGGTCGAAGATACGCCGGAGGATCTCGTGCAGGATTATTTTATGCGCGACGTTTTTCCGGGACACGCGCTCGGCTATTCGACGCTTGGAACGCGCGAAATCGTATCGAAATTTGAGCGCGACCAACTTTTGGATTATACCCGCCGGCATTATCCGCAGAGCCGCTTGGTAGTGGCCGCCGCCGGCAATATTCAACATGCCGATCTGGTGGCCCAAGTCGGTGAGCGCTTCGGCATGTTGCCCTCCAACGGCGCGCGCCTCGTTGCCGCGCCAACGCTCAAACCTCTGCCCGGTTCAATATCCGCCGATGAATGCACACAAACACATATCTGCCTGGGCGCATTGGCGCTGCGTTTTGACGATCCGCGCAAATTTGTTTTGCTCGTGCTCAACACTTTGTTGGGCGGCGGCATGAGTTCGCGCCTGTTTCAAACGATTCGGGAACAACATGGATTAGCGTATTCGGTTTTTTCGTTTCATGATTTCATGCTGGACACGGGCTTGTTTGGGGTTTATCTCGGCACTGATCCCGATCGCGCCGAGAAGGCCACGAAATTGTTGCGCCAGGAGTTGCAGCATCTGCGGGACGAACGCGTTTCCGCCAATGAGTTGAACCGCACCATCAACCAGCTCAAAGGCAGTCTCATGCTCGGTTTGGAAAGCACCGGCAGCCGGATGTCGCGTTTGGCGAAAATGGAAATTTATCTCAACGATTACGTCACGCTCGACGATGTCTGTGCCGGCATTGCCAGTGTTACTGCGGAACAAATTCAAACGTTGGCGCAAGAGCTTTTTCCCGACGAGCGCATGACGTTAACCGTGATTCGACCGACGAGTGAAGCGGAGGGCTTAAAACTTGATGCGTAAAACGTAATTCTTGCTTTTTCAAAAATTACGGCTTATGTTTTAGGCGTTACGTTTCAAAATACCTAACCCACGTAGTTCACCAAGCAACAAAACCTCTCGAGGGAGGATGGAAAATGAAGATCGGTGTTCCCAAGGAGATTAAGACCAACGAGAATCGCGTCGCGATGATTCCAGTTGGCGCGGAATTGCTGAAAGATTATGGGCATGAGATTTTGGTAGAAAAAGGCGCGGGAGTCGGCAGCGGTTTTCAAGATAGTGATTACCGGCTTGCCGGCGCGAAGATCGTTAACTCGCCGGCGGAAATTTTTGGCGCCGCGGACATGATCGTGAAAGTCAAGGAACCGCTGCCGGCGGAATATCCGTTGCTTCGCGCCGGGCAGATTGTTTTTACGTATTTCCACTTTGCCGCCTCGCGCGAGTTGACGGATGCCATCATCAAATCGAAATGTATCGCAATTGCTTATGAAACCGTGCAAACGCCGGATCGCGCCCTGCCCTTGCTGGTGCCGATGAGTGAAGTCGCCGGCCGCATGTCGATTCA
>CAYUVM010000458.1:0-4321 GCA_964447935.1 uncultured Cytophagia bacterium
TCGATCACGAAAAATTCACGTATCAATTTCAGGGCCGGCCGTTTCGGTTGACGGATGTGGCGGGGGAAGTGATTCGGGAGATTATGGCGTAACCGTTCTATCGAAGGAAACTCGTCATCTTTCAACTGCTCATGCGCGTGGAGTTGGTGGATGAAAAAGACCAACCGTTGCGGCAATAAAATGTCGGCAAAATGGTTAACGGCGCTAATCTTCGGTTGCCGCATGAAATGGTGAGAAGAGACAACGGAATCGGTTTATTTTCAAATAAGACTCCTTGCAATTTGAAGATTTTTTGTTTAGATTTTACTCAATTATGGAATAGTCCGAACACATCGATTACTAGTTGAAATCCGCTGCGCACGATCTCGAATCGGCGGAGACGCTTTTTCAGCATCAAAGATATGATTGGTGTTTGTTTCTCGGGCATCTGGTTATTGAGAAAGCGATCAAAGCTTTTTTTGTTCGGGATAATCCGAAAGTACCGGTACCGAAAATTCATAAGCTTGCCAAACTAGCGGAAAGAACAAAGCTGCAAATCAGCGCGGAACAGAAAGCTTTTCTCGTTCAAATAACTGAATTCAACATTCAGTCGCGTTACCCAGACTACAAGTTTGAATTTTATAAAAAATGTACGCTTGAATTTACGCAAAATTACTTTGCCAAGATCAAGGAGCTTTATTAATGGTTGTTACCACAAATATAGACGATAAAATCCAAGAGTTTATTCAATTGGCCAGCCAAGGCCTCAAGCTTGAAGCGGTTTACTTATTCGGCTCTCAAGCTCGGGGAAAGGCACATGAATGGAGTGATATTGATTTGGCTATTGTCTCTTCGGATTTTTGTGGGGACAGATTTGATGATAGCAAGAGGCTCATTCCTTATATTTTGCAAGTTGATTCCGCCATCGAAGTTCATCCTTTTCGCCCGGAAGAGTTCTCCGCCGACAACCCTTTTGTTCAGGAAATTCTTGATACGGGGATTCGTGTTTACTGATTAGCGTTTGCACGGAGATAAGGTTGTGAATCCACTGGCTTGAAACCTTCTTATTATTCCCCCCCCAACCCAGTTTGAACCAAAACCCTATGACCCAAACCCGCCGCACCTTCCTCAAATCCACCGCATCACTCACCACTGGAGTCATGATGAGCCGCCTCGAAATTTTTGCGCAAGACAAACCGGCCTTTGTTGTGCCGAAAGATTTTGCGGTGAAAATTCTGGCAACGAACTGGGGCTTCGATGGCAGTTGGGAAGCATTTTGCAAAAAAGCGAAAGACGCCGGTTACGATGGTATTGAAGTCTGGCTGCCCGGCAAGGAGAATGATCGGCAGGAGATGTTGGACGCGGTGAAGAAATATAATCTGCAACTTGGTTTTCTCGCAGGCGGTTGGCAAAGTGATTTCAAAGAACATTTCGCAGCATTTCAAAAGAATCTCGACGATTGTGTGAAGCATCAGCCGATTTACATCAATTGCCATTCCGGCCGGGATTATTTTTCGTTTGAACAGAATAAGCAATTTATTGACGCGACATTTAAGGCGGCGAAAGCTTCCGGCATTCCTATTTTTCATGAAACGCATCGCGCGAGAATGTGCTACTCCGCGCCGGTGACGAGAAAATTCCTCGAAGAGATTCCAGAAATGCGGATCAATATCGATCTCTCGCATTGGTGCACTGTACACGAATCGTTGTTGCAGGATCAACCGGAAACCGTGAAGCTCGCCTTGAGCCGCGCCGATCACATTCATGCGCGCGTCGGCCATCAAGAAGGTCCGCAGGTCAATGATCCGCGCGCGCCGGAGTGGGGTGAAGTCGTCAAACAACATTTCGCGTGGTGGGATGAAGTGGTGCAAAACAAAATCAAAGCGGGCACGAAATACCTGACCATTCTCACAGAATTTGGCCCGCCAAATTATTTGCCGACACTGCCGTACACGCGCCAGCCGGTGGCGAATCAGTGGGAGATCAATGTGTATATGAAAGAACTTTTGCGTAAACGATATTCGTAGCCCTGACTTTCAGCCAGTGAAAAGTATTATAAACTTTAAATTGCAAATTTTCGATTTAAAGTTTATAGCAACACTTCGTACACAGTCAAACATTTCGCATGTCCCAATTTTTCGGTCACTTCCATCCTCTGTTGGTTCATCTACCCATCGGCATTTTGCTGTTTGCGATTTTATTGCACTGGCTGAGTCGCAAAGAAAAATATCCGTCGCTGCAACCAGCCATCGCCCCGGCGCTATTCTGTGGCATGTTAAGCGCAATCGCTGCCGCAATTACTGGCCTGCTGCTTTCACAGAGCGACGAATATGCTGCCGGCACGTTGAATACGCATAAATGGCTGGGTATTTCTGTCGCGATAATCTCCAGCCTTTTTTATTTCTGGAAAAGAAAAACGCCATTCAATAAAAATCAAAACCTGCTGGCGATTGTTCTTTTAATCGTGATCATTGGCGCCGGCCACTTCGGCGGCACGTTGACACACGGTGAAGGTTATTTGTCCCAACATTTGCCGCCGCCTTTCCGAAGCTGGCTTGGCAATGATGACACAATGACGCAGACTATTTCTAATATCGAAACCGCGCAAGTGTATCAAGATATAATCGCGCCAATTCTGCAAAACAAATGCTACGACTGTCACGGCCCGGAAAAGCAGAAAGGCGGGTTGCGCATGGATGTGGCCGCGGAATTTCAAAAAGGCGGCAAAGACGGCGCGGTCTTCATTGCCGGAAAGCCCAATGAGAGCGAGATGCTCCGTCGAGTCTCGTTAAAACTGAGTGATGAAGATCACATGCCTCCCGAAGGCAAGTCGCAGTTGGCCGCAAATGAAATCACGTTGCTGCACTGGTGGGTCGCAGCCGGCGCGAGTTTTGACAAAAAAGTGAAAGATCTACAAAAAACTGAAGAAATCAAATCAGCGTTGGCTGCGCTGCAAAAGCAGAATTTTTCCACACCACCCATTCCTGAATTTCCCGCAGAAAAAGTTGAGCCGGCTGATGTTCGGGCATTGCAAAGTCTAAAAGACGCCGGGGTGTTGGTTTTGCCGCTGGCAAAGGGCCAACATTATCTCGAAGCAAATTTTATCAACGCCGATAGTTTGAATGATCGAACGATAAAACTGTTAGCGTCTCTATCGAAGCAACTCGTTTGGTTAAATCTGAGCGGCACGGCAATTACCGACTCTGCCTGTGTGACATTGGCGAAACTAACGCAACTCCACAAGTTGTATTTACAAAACACCGGAATAACTGATGCCGGATTGATGCAGTTGCAGACCCTCACGCAATTACAATATCTCAATTTGGTCGGCACCAATATCACCGCCAAAAGTCTCTTGGCATTAAACCGGTTGAAAAACTTGCGGCAATTGTATTTGTATCAAACGCCAATCGGCTTATCCACATTAGCGGCACTACGAGAAAATTTCCCCAATGCAAGTATTGAAATCGGCGGCTATTCGGTGGCGACTCTGTCATCGGATACAATGGAAGTGAAGCCGCCAAAAACGAACTAAAAAATCTTCCTTGACTTCCTCCCAAAAAATCTTAGTTAAATAAGAGTTCAGTTTAAGATATTGGCCGCGCGAATTGCTTCAGCCGTTCATCAACCGGAAAGGGAGAACATGAATTTTACTCTTCTCGACGGCGGTATCGTCGGCGTTTATTTGCTCGTGACGATGATTGCCGGCGTGATGGTTCGCAAGTATGTCGGTAAAGTGGAGGACTTTCTCGTGGCCGGTCGCGAGATGAATGTTTATCTCGGGATCGCCTCGCTGGCGGCGACGGAATTCGGCATTGTCTCCTGCATGTACACGGCGCAGAACGGATTTACTAAAGGCTTCGCTGGTGCGATCCCCGGCGTGCTGACTTTTCTCGGCATGTTTCTGGTCGGCTACACCGGCTTCTGCATCAAACCGTTGCGCGATTCCGGGGTGATGACAATCCCCGAACTCTTTGAGAAAAAATTTGGCCCGCGCATTCGTTGGGCCTCGGGCGTCGTTATTGTGCTCGGCGGCTTGCTCAACATGGGCGTGTTTCTGCGCACCGGCGGTGATTTTTTGGTCAACGTCAGCGGCATGAATCCGGATTATCTCGAAGAGATGATGACCGCGTTGCTCGTTGGCGTCGCGGTTTATACTATTTTGGGCGGCATGCTTTCCGTGCTTGTGACGGACTTTCTCCAGTTTATTGTCATGAGCGTCGGTTTGATTGCTGTTACTTTTTTGATTCTTGATAAGATCGGTTGGAGCACACTGGTCAACACCGTCGACATGCATTATGGCGAAGCCGGATTTAACCCACTTAAAAATGAAACTATGGGC
>CAYUVM010000459.1:0-4311 GCA_964447935.1 uncultured Cytophagia bacterium
CCTCTCAGCACCCATTGCCTTCGCTCCGGGTGACACTAATAAATTTTTATGACGGTGCATTAGTTGGCAAAATGATCGTGACAAGCCAATTTAAAAAATTTTAATAATTTTGCCAGTCTCATTTTGCGAGATCACTTACTGAAAATCTTATTTCACAAATCAATTTGCGCTCGCACCAAATGCTCCTCGCGATTATAGCGCAATGCAAAGCCCAGCTTTTCGCAAACATGTTGCATAAGGCGATTTTCCGGAAGCATCACCGCCGCAATACTCGGCAGTTTTTTATCGCGCCCAACTTGCAAAAGCCGGCGCAATAACTCGCTGCCCAAACCGTGCTTTTGCCAGCGATCGCTCACAATCACGGCAAACTCCGTGTGATCCGATTTGGGAAGCGTGGCGAGCCGGCCGACGCCGAGAATTTCATGCGCACCGGTGGCGGGATTCAGATAATCGACGACCAGCGCCACATCCCGCTCGTTGTCAACAAAACAAATGTGCCTCAAGCGTTCATGCGCGATGCGCCGGTTCAACTCGATAAATTCAAAGTACCGATAATAAACACTGCGATCGGACAACGCTTCGTGAAACTTGACCATTAGCGGCTCATCTTCCGGCCGGATCGGGCGGATAGTGACGCTGGTGCCATCTGGCATAGTCCATGGCTGCACATATTGCTGTGGATAAAGGGAAACCTTCGCTTGCGAAACGGTGTCGGTGGCTTCAGCCATAAATGTTGCCGTGTTGTTAATTTTGCTGCACCATCAGATGGCCATGTTCCACGTACCAGTTGGTGTCCCGTTCAAACAGGCGCCGGCAATCCGCGCAATCAAAATAATAATTCTTTCCATAAACCGCCATCGCGAAACCCGCCGCTTGCGCTTTGGAAACTTGCAACCGCGCGCCACATACCGGACAGACGCCATCCGGATTTTTCAGCAACGGATCCGTTTTGACTTGGGCATGCAGATGCGCAACATATTGCGTCAACGCTTTGATTTCCGCCGGCGTCAAATCCAGCCGCGGCATGCTGCTCAACTCGATAAAGCGCAGATGCGCCTTGACAAAAATGGTGTCATTGGCGAGAAAAGCCGAGGTCAAATCCGGCGCTTGCATTTCCGCCGCCACCGCACTGCTGCCGTTTGTGTGGCATTTGCCGCACTGTTTCTCCGCAAAAATCTTTTCGCCGCGCGCGATTTCTTTCTGCAGCGCCTGGGGAAGCGCAGTGGACTGCTTTTGGCACGTGAAGGCGAATACGGCCACGCAACTCAACGCGGCCAACCCAATGAGGTGTTGCTTTTTCATAAAATCTCCTGGAATTGACGCTCGGCGAAGCCGGGCTTGGTCTTGACGATTTTTAAAATTAAAAACTTCCCGGACCAAGTTCGGCTCCACCTTATATCAAAGCTTTGCCGAAGGTTCGTACCGTAAACACCGGGCAGGGCGCCCAGCGCACGACTTTCTCCGTCACACTGCCCATCAACAAATGCTCAAGTCCAGTGCGGCCGTGCGTCGAAATGACGATGAGATCGCTTTTCTTCTCTTTGGCAAAATCGGCGATATCATGTGCGGCATTACCTTCGATAACATGAAAATCCGCCTCGACTTTCGGCCCTTTCGTCTTTTGCAAGAGCTCGATCATGGCTTCTTGCGTTTTCATTTTCAACTCGGTGCTGAACCTAATGGTCGAGATGCCGGTGGTCATATAAAAAGTCGGCGGAATAAATTCCTCAATAATATGTAGAAGCTGCAAACGCGCGTTATAAAAGGCGGCCATTTCTTTGGCGTACACCAGCGCCTGTTCCGCATGCTCGGAAAAGTCTACCGGCACCAAAATGCGCTTCATGCTTTCGACCGGCGCCGCCGCTTCCCGTTCGCGAATCGTCAACACCGGGCAAGGCGCCAGCCGCACAACTTCTTCCGCCACGCTGCCGAGAAACAAATGCCCCAACCCCCGCCGTCCGTGCGTGCCCATCACAATAAGATCAATATCATTTTCCCGGGCATAGAGCAAGATCGCCGGCGCCGTAGAAATGCCACGGGCGTACGCTTGCTTGACTTTAAGATCGCCGGATTGTAAGCCGCTCATCGACGCGGACATGTGGCTGCCTGCCAGTTCTTTGAGCTGTTTATTGATCTCATCCTTATTCGGCAGGACATGAACATCATCTTGCAACAAAACCAGCGCATGAAGCACGTGCAGTTCGGCGTCATATTCCCGCGCCAAATGCACCGCGTGCCCCGACGCCTGTTTGGCACAACGGGAAAAATCCGTTGGCCATAAGATACGTTTAATTTTTAACATACTCGACCTCCTTTACCAGAGGTAACAACTTTAAGACTGCTTTATTCAAACACCGGAGAAATCCAATTGAATTTTATCCCGCGTGAGATTTCCCACGGCGATAGAAATGGCATTAAATCAATGGCGTTGCGCCAGAGCCCGTTGCGCCGCTTCCAGAATCGTGTGCCGCTTCACCGGTTTGTTGAGGTATTCACTCGCGCCGGCAGCCAGCGTTTCATCCCGCCGGTTAGCTTCACCATGCGCGGTGACGACTATCACGGTGGTATCGCGCGCCTTCAATTTCACTTCCCGCAGCAACTCCAAGCCGGATTTGCCGGGAATTTCCAAATCCAACACCAGCAAATCATAATACGCTTTGTTGAGCAACGCTGCCGCCTGGTTGCCATTGGCGGCGACTTGGATCTCAAAGCCGGCTTTGCGAAAAATTTTGGCCAGTGACCGCCGAAATTCGCGGTCATCGTCAACCACCAAAATTCGCGGCGCGCCCAAAGCAGTCATGCAGGCATCTCCTATTTTCATCTTATGCTATTTCAAAAAGCATACCCCGATTGCAATAAAACAAAAAAGCCATTTGTGCAAGCACAAACGGCTGTAAAAAAGGCAAATAGGCCTTGGCAAAAATGGTTGGGATTTAGCGGCTTAACTGTTGTATTTTCTCAGGGTCAATAAAATCGCTTCTAGATTTCCTGTTTTTAAGAAATGCTGGCTGGCACAATATCTTGAAAGCTGAACGCTGATGCGTGATAAAGCCGATTGAACAGCGCCTGGCATAAGCGCCTTTTCACCGCCAATCTAACCCACAATGTCCAACTCGGTCATTTTGCGATAGAGCGAAGAAAGGCTCATGCCCAACAGGCCCGCGGCTTTGTTCTTGTCGTGGCCCGCCACCTCCAACGCTTTCAAGATCGTGTCGCGCTCGAACTTGCGCACCGAGCCTTTGAGGCCACTTTGCATTTCTTCCGGAAAAACCTTTTGGGTCAGCGTCGGCGGAAAGTGTTCCGGCCGCAGCATGTTGCCGTCGCACATAATCATCGCGCGCTCGATCACATTCTCCAATTCGCGCACATTGCCTTTCCAGGCATAGCTGACAAATGACTGCAAAACCGCCTCGTCAACGCCGTGAATTTTCTTGCTCAATTGGGCATTGTAGATGCGCAAAAAATGATTGACCAGTTCCGGAATGTCGTCCACCCTTTCGCGCAGCGGCGGAATGAGAATGTCAATCACATTTAAGCGATAATAAAGATCCTCGCGGAAATAGCCCTTCTGAACTTCTTCGGCAAGATTTTTATTGGTGGCCGCCACGATGCGAACGTCAACAATTTCGGGCTGGGTGCCGCCGACCGGCAAAATCTCCTTTTGCTCGATGGCCCGCAACAGTTTGACCTGCAAATTTAGCGGAATGCTGACAACTTCATCGAGAAAAATCGTTCCTCCTTCCGCAGCTTTAAACAAACCGCTTTTGTCGCGCGCCGCCCCCGTAAAAGCGCCCTTCATGTAACCAAACAATTCACTTTCCACCAAATTTTCCGGAATGGCGCCGCAATTCACCGGAATAAATTTATTATTGGTACGCGGGCTTTTGCGATGAATCGCGCGGGCCACCAACTCTTTGCCGGTGCCGCTTTCGCCGGTAATCAGAACCGTCGAAATCAAAGGCGCCACCCGCTCGATGATTTCCAGCACTTTGGTAAAAGCCGGGCTGGCGCCGACCAGCTCTTCCAGCGTCGCGCCTTTGCTTAATTGCGTGCGCAGATATTTATTTTCCTGCGCCAAATTTTGCCGCTCAATAGCTCTTTCCACGGCGCTGAGAATGATCGCTTTTTTCGGCGGTTTGCTGATAAAATCGTAGGCGCCTTCCCGCATCGCATCCACCGCCGTCTCGATCGTGCCATAACCGGTAAGCAGAATGACCTCGATATCCGGATAATCCTTTTTGATGCTCTTCAACAATTCGACGCCATCGCCATCCGGCATTTTGAGGTCGCTCAAAACAATATCCACCTGGT
>CAYUVM010000460.1:0-4310 GCA_964447935.1 uncultured Cytophagia bacterium
GCGAGAAGCGCGGTGAAAAAAATATGCATCTGGTCGAAACCAGTAAGGGGGTTGGTTATCGACTCAAAGCGGAAGAAAGTTAAATGAAATTCTCGCTGCGCCAACGCCTCATTCTCACTAATCTGATTCTGCTCTTCGCCGTGACGCTGGTCGTCGGCATTATCATGATCAACGAACTGCAGCGTTATTATAAATCCCGCCTGTTCACGCAACTCATCACCCAGCTTGATGAGCTGGAGTATTTATTGCGGACCTCTGATTTTGGCTTCGATGCGCAGGGCATCAATTACGCGCAGCTTTTCAGCTATGCGCGCGTCGGCCAAATGCGTCTTACGCTGTTGGACTCTGCCGGCACAGTTCTTTTTGAGTCAGACGTTCAGCCGGATTCTCTCCAATATATTGAGAATCACCTGCAGCGGCCGGAAGTGCAGATGGCCATAAAAGCCGGCTTCGGACGAGATGAACGTTTAAGTGCGACCGTTCACCAGCGATTATTTTATGCCGCTAAAAAAATAGCAACGCCGCCAACCAACGCGTCGGCGTCCATTCGGTTCATTCGTTTGGCCATTCCGCTCTTTGAAGTCGAGCGTGTTCTTAACGAAATGCGCTGGAAAATATTTGCCGGCGGCGTCCTGGTTCTCGGCATTGCGGCTTTAATCAACCTGTGGGTCTCCAGCCGTTTAACGACGCCATTGCGCGAGTTGGCGCGAACCGCAGGGCTTGTCAAGCAGGGCCACATCGAAGCCCATTTCCAGCGCGAGTCTGACGATGAGTTGGGCGAGCTGGCAGATTTGTTGAATGATATGCTCGCTAAGCTGCGCGACGATTGGGAGAAAATTCAAAAATTAGAAACCATGCGCAGCCAATTCCTCGGGAATGTTTCACACGAACTCCGCACGCCGATTTTTGCGGTACAGGGTTATCTTGAAACCTTGATGGAAAACAAGGTCGATAATCCGCAGATGCAACATAATTTTATCGAGAAAGCCTATCACCAAGCCGGCCGGCTGAATAACTTGCTCACCGACCTTATTGATATTTCCCGCATCGAATCCCGCGAAATGAAGATGAGTTTTCGCTATTTTGATTTGCACGAATGGCTGCGGAAACAAGTGGCTGACCTGCAAAGCATGGCCCAGGAAAATCAAGTCATCCTCACACTGTTTCGCTCGCAATTTTATCGCTCCGTCACGGTATTGGGCGACCGCGAGCGTTTGAATCAAGTGATGACCAATCTCATTGTCAATGCGATCAAGTACAATGTTCCCGGCGGCAAAGTTGAAGTGGGCTATCGCGATAAACAAAATAACGTTGAGATTTTTGTTGCGGATACCGGCCGCGGCATTCCGGCGGAACATCTATCGCGTATTTTCGAGCGTTTTTATCGCGTAGACAAGGAACGCTCGCGCGCGGTCGGCGGCACCGGCTTGGGCCTGGCGATTGTAAAACATATCGTCGAGGCGCACGACAGCCAAATGATGGTGCAAAGTGAAATCGGTAAAGGTTCGATTTTTAGTTTTATGCTAAAAAAGGAGTGAGGTGAAAGTATTGTGTCCGCGGTGTGTTATATTATTCTTTATTGGGCCATCCTGCTCAATGCGCCCGTCTTCAGCCAGGCCGCGCCTTTAAACGCCTCGGCATTGGCGGCGCTCAACAGTGTTTCCAGCACGAGATTTTCCCAGCATTTAACTTTTCTGGGCAGTGATTCGCTCGCCGGTCGTGGCACCGGAACGCGCGGCGGCGAAATCGCCGCTGCATATATTGCTGCTGAATTGGCAACGCTTCATATCCAACCCGCTGGTGACGAGCATTCCTACTATCAACAAATTCCGATGCATGGCAGTCGCCCGCTGGCCAATTCCAGTTTTCAAATTTTTACCAAACGCGGTCTCGTGCCGCTCCAGTTAGGTAGAGATTATTTGCTTTATAATGCCGGTGCGCAAACATTCGTTCCAAAACCGGTGCCGCTGGTGTTTGTCGGGTACGGCATCGTGGCGCCGGAGTTTGATCACAACGATTATCAGGCGCTGAATGTCGTCGGCAAAATTGTGGTTTTCCTCTCCGGTGAACCGGCTTCGAATGAACCGTCCTATTTTGCCGCATCGCAGCCGTCAATTTACTCCTTTCCGGAAACCAAACAAAAAACGGCGCTGGCGCGTGGCGCGGTTGGCAGTATCATGATTCCGATGCCGCGACCGGAATCCAGCCGGGATTGGCAGGCGTGGTTGCATGAATTTGCTTTTGAAGACATCAGTTTATTTTATTCCGTCGCCGGTAATCTCAGTGTCGTCATGAACCCGCAAACTGCGAGCCTGTTGTTTGCAGAGGCGCCTTATTCGCTAAAGCAAATATTTAATATGGAGGCGGCGAACAATCTGTGCAGCTTCCAACTCGCGGTTTCCGCTTCGTTTCGCGGTAGTTTTCAGCAACGGGATTTTTTAGCGCCGAATGTCATTGGTCTATTGCCTGGAAGTGAAGCGGAATTTAAAGATTCTTATGTCATCGTTTCGGCGCATTACGATCATCTCGGCATTGGCCCGGCAGTCGAAACCGATTCGATTTATAATGGCGTCTTTGATAATGCCGCCGGTGTTGCCGCCGTCCTGGAAATTGCGCGCGCGCTGGCCCTAATGCCGGAAAAACCGAAACGTTCCGTGCTCTTTCTCTTTCTCACCGGTGAAGAAAAAGGTTTGCTCGGCTCCAGTTATTACGTCGATCATCCTGTTGTGCCGCTTTATAAAACGATTGCGAATCTCAATGTTGATGGGCTGGCAATGTTCGATACCTTCAACGATGTCGTCGGCGTTGGCGCCGAGCTTTCAACGCTGGGAGAATTATTGAAGGAAGTTGCGGCCGAGCTGGGTTTGCGCGTTTCCTCCATCCCGGCGCAATTTCCGGGGTTGGTTTCTTTCGCGCGCTCGGATCAAATTACTTTTGCCAAAGCGGGAATTCCCGCGCTGCTGGTGATGGAAGGGCCGGAATATCGTCACACTTCGCGTGAGGCCGGATTGCAACGTTTGATCAAGTGGGGGCAAGAGATTTATCACACCCCGTTTGATGATTTACGGCAACCCATCAATCTGATGGCAGCGGAGCAACATACACAAATTCTCCTGGCCTTATGTTTGGCGCTGGCGAATGGCACAACTGCGCCGCAATGGGAAAAAGGCGTGCCGTACCTGGCGGCGCGGCTGCAAGCGCTCGCCGAAAAACGTTGAACATAAACGTTCGTCGTAACCCTTCAGCGGCTCTCATCCCATTGAGCGTTCGGCGCCTAAAAATGTTGCTATGAACCTATTTTCATAAAAACCTAAAAACAGCGATAATGCAAATAAAATTTTTTGACACAAAATTTTACAAAAATATTAATTTATTATTTTGGCTAATTGTGGGGATTTTGCCGGCGTGTCATTCAACCCGTTCGTTATCAACCGCCGACACGCCGGTAATTCGTATCAAAGGCTCAGATACCATGGTGACGCTCGCCCAAAGCTGGGCGGAAAAATTTATGCAACAACACCACGGTGTGGCGATTTATGTTGAAGGCGGCGGTTCGGCAACCGGCATCGAAGCGTTGATCAAGGGCGATATCGAAATTTGTACGGCGTCGCGGCCATTGCGGCCCGAAGAAGTTCAGCGCCTGGCTAAGAAGCAGCAAAATGTCGGCATCGCGCATCTGGTGGCAAAAGATGGATTGAGTGTTTACCTGCATCCGAAAAATCCCGTCCGGAATTTGACGCTGGCGCAGGTCAAAGACATTTACATCGGCCAGATCACCAACTGGCGCGAAGTCGGCGGCAAGGATGAAGCGATTGTGGTTTTGAGCCGCGCGCCCAGCTCGGGCACGTATCTTTATTTTCAAGAACACGTGTTGGATGGGCAGCCGTATGGTGCAAATGCCATCAACCTGCCAACCACCGTCGCGATTGTACACGAAATCGGAAAAAATCCAGCCGCAATTGGATACGGCGGATTGGCTTACGGTGAAAATCTCGTGCACTGTAAAATCAACGGCATGAGCCCGACTGCAGAAAGCGTGCGTGCGGATAAATATCCAATCACACGTTATCTTTATTTCTACACTATTAAAAAACCCGAAGGCGTCGTCAAATTGTTTATTGATTGGGTGCTGAGCAAAGAGGGGCAACAGGCGGTCAAGGAAATTGACTATATTCCGCTTTTTGATTTGCCTTAATCGAATAATAATCCCTCTCGAAAAAACTTTGCTATTGCAGTATTTTTGATTTTACATGTCAGAACTGCTCGTTCGCTTATTTTAAACAACCAATTTTGAATTATCCACTCGCTTG
>CAYUVM010000461.1:0-4303 GCA_964447935.1 uncultured Cytophagia bacterium
ACTGATTAAAAAATTTGCACATTTCATGATCATGTCATGCCCGATTAAAGCGTTCGGGCATGACGATCACATGGGTAAATTATTTAATCGGTATTCTTTACATCTTACTTCCCCTCCGGAACCGCGTTCATTTCTGCAACATTAGCTGGTTCAGCGGTTGCGTCAGAGGCATTACCATTTCCCGGACTCGGTTGTGGGCTTGCCGGCTTTTCCGCGCCATTAAAGCCATTATTGCCATAACTTGCCGCCTCCGCAGAATACGGTTCGCGGTGCCAAATGCGATGTTCATTACAATACATGTTTTGCCGTGCGGGGGCTTTATAAGAAGACTCGAACTCCTTGCCGCATTTGGCGCAAATATACAGAAAAACCGTGCGGTCGCGATCCGGTTTCGGAGTCAATTTTAATTCACGCAAATAATCCTGAAAGCGCACCACCGGGAAATCGGAGAAGCGGACATTGGGGCGCGGATAAAGATAATCATAGGCCGCGGAGCCTTCGATGGTGAAAATCAAAACGCGCTTGCCGAGCTGGCGCACGCGCTCGAGGGCGGGCTGATAATCCGCATCGCCGAGCACGGCGATCGCGATGTCATACGCATCGATGGCGGCGAGATACAGCATATTCACGCCGAGCGCCATGTCGATGGTGCGTTCTTTGGGCATGAAATTCGGGTCACTCTCTTTTTCCAGGCGATCCTGCATCGCCATGTGATGGCCGCGAAAATCGATTTGGTGCAGATGCAGCTCGAAACCTAGCGACTCGCTCAACAGCGCATAAAATTTTTCCTGATCCTGCAGTTTAATTTCATCATCCGGGTGCACGTTCCACGGCACGCTGGCAAAATAATACGTGCGCAGCAAATCCAGCATCGGCGCTTCACTGCCGAGGGTGTTCGTCAGATGGCTCCGAATAATCTTCAAGGCGACGACATTAATTTTGCTGAAATCGATTTTGTACGGCGCGGCAAACGCTTTCACCAGCATGTCTTGATTATGATACAGCCAGGAGCCGTCAATAAACGTCATGCAGCGCACGAGGCCGTGGCCGCGATTCAATCTTAAATTTGATGCACTTTCATGCGCCGGGGTAATAATTTGTTCTGTGGCTGCTTCAATTGGTGTCATTAAGTCCTCGCTATGTTTTTGCGTAGCGCCAAGCGCATGACGCATAGCATTTGAAACGCTATGCGCTTTGCCGTCGGCGCTATGCGCTTAGAAAGCTTTCCGGGCGAATTCGTTTTAATTGTTCCTGATATGCTAAAAATTGTTGCATTAACTCCGCGACATCTCCCCCCGATTTCTCGCGCGCCTTAAGCTGCTCGCGCAAATTTTGCATATCCTCCTCTTTTTTCAATCGCAACAGTTGCGCCATACAATCCGCGCTCCAGCGGCGATAGTCCACTTCCAAAACCGGGGTTTCTTTTTCGTCATTCTCAGTTTTAGCCGGTGCAATGTAACCGTGCAAAGTACGGCTGACAAACTCAGCCTGCCGCGGCTCGGTGAAATATTGCAATAACATCTCCGCTTCGGGCTGTAACCGCAGCACGCCGCTCTCCATTAACTCATGATAGACCCCGGCAAGCGCGCGCATATTGGCATCATGAAAATCATCGACGCGCATGAAACTGAAAATAAACGGTATCGCTTCGTTGTGCAGAATCATGATCCGAATTAAATCTTCTTCGGCGGCGCGGCAGCGCTCGGCATAACTTCGGCCAACCGCCGACAAGGCGCTCCAATTTTCTGCATTCCCAGGGGCGCTTTTTACATTTTCCGGCGCCGGACTCCGGCGCCCAATACCCGCACGTGGATATTGCGCGCGGCGCAACCGTCCGACTTCTTCCCACAAAATTCTTTCATCAATTTGCAACCGCTCGGCCATATTGTGCACGAGCGTTTGCCGCTCGAGGCCGTCCTGCACGCGCGCCAGCGTCTCGGCGATCGAGCGCAATTGCTCCGTTCGCTTGGCAACCGGATCTGCCGGTGCGACCTTCGCGCTGGTGGCGCCGGTAAGAATTTTGAATTCGAGCAGCGCCGGCGCATTCTGCAAAATCTGCTGCATCGCCGTTGCCGGATTTTTCACCAGAAAACTATCGGGATCATCGCCGGCGCTCAACGTCGCAACCGCCACCATCAAACCATTCTCCACCAAAATATCTGCCCCGCGCAAGGTGGCGGTTTGGCCGGCGGTATCGCTATCAAAAAGCAGCGTTACATTTTTGGTGTAGCGCAATATCAATCGCGCTTGCTGCTCGGTGAGCGCGGTTCCCGAAGTAGCAACCGTATTTTGAAAACCGCACAAATGCATGCGCATCAAATCAAGGTAGCCTTCAACGACAATGACCCGATCCGCCGTTTTCACCGCATCGCGCCCTTGATACAAACCGTACAACACCGTGCCTTTATGATAGATCGGCGTCTCCGGCGAGTTCATATATTTGGGCGAATCTTCGTCATCGGCGAGACGACGCCCGCCAAACGCCACGACACTGCCGGAGAGATTATAAATGGGAAACATCACACGATGGCGAAATCGATCATAGAAACCCGCTTTGCCTTTTTCACTATCGCGAGGGTTGACCAGGCCGGCAAGCGTCATCACATCAAGATTGACCGATTTCTCGCGCGCCAATTGCGTGAGCTTTTCCCACGCATTCGGCGCATAGCCAATGCCAAAAATTTTCAACGCGTCATCATTGAAGCCGCGTTTGTGCATATATTCACGCGCCGGCCGCCCCATGTTATCGAAAAGCATCTGCTGAAAAAATTCCGCGGCCAACTTGTTGACAAAATAGAGCGCGTCTTTTTCCTGCGCCACGGTTGCATCTTCGGCATCGGGTTCGGGAATCGTAATGCCGGCGCGTTTCGCCAGCAAGCGCACGGATTCGGGGAAACTGATATTCTGCTGGCGTTGAACGAAAGTAAAAACATTCCCACCGGCGCCGCAGCCGAAACAATGAAAAAACTGTTTATCGGAGTTGACGTTAAAGGAAGGCGTTTTCTCGGGGTGAAACGGGCACAGGCCGAGAAAGTTTCGTCCGCTTTTTTTGAGCGTGACATAATCCGACACCACGGCCACGATGTCAGAAGCGAGGCGGACTTCGTCGACTAAGTGAGGCGGAATTGTTGACATACTAAATCCTATGGCGTGTGCTTATGCACACGTCAGGAAATATTCTTTAAAGTTTAAATCAACTAAAAACTAATAAGCTTAAATCGGGCATCGCCCTTATTCTACACTAAAAAACCTCCACCGCCCACAAACGCCAAAAAACTGGCTACTCATCATCCCGGTCATCGTCTTTATCATCGGTCCGGCGCAACCCTTCATAAAGTTTACGGCGAACGAATAAATCCACCAAATCCGGATCGAGCTTGCCGCGCGTCGCTTCTTCCTGTAAAATTTTTAGTGTCTGCTCCAGCGGCATGGCCTTTTTATATGGACGATCCGGCGCGGTCAAGGCGTCAAAAATGTCGGCAATACATAGAATGCGCGATTGCAGCGCGATTTCGTCGCCTTTCAAGCCCTTCGGATAACCGGCGCCGTTCAGATACTCATGATGCGCCGCTGCATAACGCGGAATGTTTTCGAGATCTTTCGTAAACCGGATTTTGTTCAAAATCGCCAACGAGTAATCGACGTGTTTCTGTATTTCTTTGTATTCGGCGGCAGTCAAATTGCCACGGGTCACAGCAAGATTTTCGTACTCCGGCCCGGTCAAAAAATAACGCATCTCCCCGCTACTGTCGTGATAAGTGCGTTCGGCAATTTCACGCAGCCGCTTTAAATCGTCCGGCGTCGAATTATAAATGGGATCGTTCAGCCGCTGCAAAAAAGCTAATTGCTCATCCAGAGTTTTAATTTCAGCCTGCAAACAATTTTCGTTTTCCTGGCGCAATTCCCTGGCGTCGTGATTCGATTCCGCCCATTCCAATTTCTGTTGCATCGCCCGTAAGCAAAAATAGGCTTTAATCACTTCAAACCGCGCGGCAATCGCTTCCATTTGTGAGTCGTTCAGCTTGGTGGTTTTTTCCAGCACCGCCTCCTTCACCCCGATCTTGCCGATATCGTGCAGCAGGCCGCACATGTGGAGTTCTTCCAGTTGTTCCGGCGTAAATTTAATCTGGCCCAGCCGGCCTTCCGTTTCTTCGTTAATGGCTTCAGCAAAACGTTTTGCATATTTTGCCACCCGGCTCGAATGGCCGGCCGTATGCCGCGAGCGTGAATCAATGGCTTTGACGGAGTAATGCACCAACGACCGGAACAGGATTTTGATTTCGGCAATAAGATTGGCGATTCG
>CAYUVM010000462.1:0-4296 GCA_964447935.1 uncultured Cytophagia bacterium
TGGTGAGCGTTGCGGGATTCGTCGTGCCGCTCAAATCGCCGCTCCAGCCGCTGAACTGATAACCCGTGCTCGGCGTCGCAGTCACCATCACCATTGCGCCGGCGCTAAATGAGCCGCCCGTCGGCGTGACGCTGCCTGAACCGGTAGCATTCGTCGTCAAGGTGAATTGCATACCGCTGCTTGATTGTGGCCGAATCTCCAATCCAATGACGGCCCAATCGACGCTGCCACTGAAGGTGCCGTTGAGTGTCGTCGTGCCTGCGGTTGTCATGACTTTATCTTCCACGGCCGCCGCCGCTTTGCTCTTTTTGATATCTGCACGTTCGGTATAGCCCGAACCCGGCGTATGCGAACGGTCGCGCATGGCCGCGGCGCCATAAACCACCGAACCATTTAAGGTTGTATTCAAGTTGAATGAATAAGTTTTGCCTTCAACTCCATTTGCACACGCGCCATTAACGCCGGCGGTATTTCCCACAACCATATTACCGAGCGGCGCCGTCGCATCGACGTTTGCATAACGCGACACCGCAATGACTGCATTGCTCGGCTTCGACACGAACGTCGCGGTCACCGTGCCGCTACTGCTCGGCGCGCCCTGCGCCATCCAAACCTCGATGGCAGTTTTATTTTTACCGGAACATTGCACTTTTACCGGCAACCAGTTTAAGCCGAGGCCGGAAACCGCCGACACAGCAACTTTGGCATCCATCGAAATCGCCGCCAGATAAAGTTCACCGTTCATGGCGGCGAGGCTCGCCGAGGTCGCGACGGTCGTGGAACTGCTCGACGTACCGGTCACCGTTTGCTGATGCACAACTTGCCCGCTCGGAATGATGATCCCAAACGTTGCGGTCACATTCTTATTGCCGTCCATCACGATCGTGGCCGGATTCGTCGAGCCGCTTAGATCGCCGCTCCAGCCATTGAATTGATAACCCGCATCCGGCGTCGCCGTCAACGTCACCATCGTGCCGGTATCATATATATTGCCCGTTGGATTTAACGTTGCGTTTCCAGAACCCACATTGCTAACGGATAATGTATATTGGGTCGTGGGGAATCCGACATTAAAAATATTTATACTCTTGCCGGTGCCGGTCGCTTTGGTCACGCTAATCTTGCCCGTGGTCGCGCCGGACGGAACCGTCGCGGTAATTTGCGTATTCGAATTCACCGTGAAACTTGCCGCAACGCCAGTAAACGCCACTGCCGTCGCGTCGGTGAAATTGTTGCCGTAAATCGTCACTTCCGTACCCACCGGCCCGACTGTCGGTGTGAATGAACTGATCGTCGGAGCCGCGCCGCCATTGCCGGCCAAAGCCAAATAATTATGATAATAATAGCGGTTCACTTCATCACTGGCGAGGATGAGAATTCCAGTCATGCTATTAACATTATGTTTCGACGTAGTCGCATCGTTGATATCCGAATTGTCCGAGCTTTCAATGAAAGCGTCGCCCTTGCCGGAGGGAAAACTAATATTATCCAAACTGACTTTTTTCTTCGTAATATAACTGCCGCTTTTGGCAAAAACATACAACTCGCGATTTTCGTCGTCGATCACCACGATGGGTCGCGTGTAATCGTCGGCTTTCGTCGCGACCACGTACTTTGTCCAGCCGCCGCCAAAACCACGCCTGAGCAGATAGATTCCAGGAGTGGTTGTACCGCTCAAACTTGTCTTCGTCGCAAGATACAAATTACCGCCGCCGTCATTGGTCATTTTGATATTGAGATGATCGTCCGCCACCGCGCCCAGACTTGGATCGGACAACGCCACTTCTTGCGCGCCCCAAACCGTCGCGGCATCATTGTCCTTATGCGCCGAAAAATAAATTTTGGAGTCACTTTGGTTGCTCCAGACCACGCCTAATTTTCCATTGAACGCAATCAAGGTTGAAATATCATCGCTGCTCGTATTCGCTCCCTGCGTCGGCAAGGCAAAGGGCGTTGCCCACGTTGTGCCGTCATTGGCCGAATAATTCAAATACACTTTGCTCGATTGTGTCCACGTCACCCATAATTTCCCTGTCGAATCTTTATCGAGCACCAATGTTTCAGAGATGGCGTTGTTCACGGTGACCGGAAAACCGTTTTCGAGACTATACGTTTTTGTTGCCACTTCGTAAGTGTAACGGTAAAACCGTCCCGAACTGGAAGCGGACGCGCCGCCGCTGGTTTGCGAGCCGCCGCTATAAACATGCGAAACGATATATAATTTTTGCCCGTCCCACAAAGCATCGCAAAGCGATTGTGAACGGTCGTCAACATCCGGTCCGACGTTGGCCCAACTTTGAGTGGCCAGATCAAAACGATGAATGCGATATTTATTCGCCGAGGGATTCCACAGCACGCCCCACCACGAGCCGTCGTTCCACCACAGCTTGCTCTGCGGCTTGTCCGCCGTAGGCGCTTCAAAAACCGCGGAACCATAAGAAAAATCGCGATAACCGGCGTCAATCGGAGTCTGTGCGAAAACCGGCGTGCAACTCAACAAAATGGCCAACGCCCAAATCCCAGCGCTGAGCTTACCGTTGGATAAAGCAAGCATAAGCTGCTGAAATTTGTGCCGGACGAAACTGTTCATCATCGTATCCATGCAATAACTCCCGAGTTAATTCTCAAGCCGTGAATGAAAACGTAAATTGTAATTTGAGGAGGTGATAAAGAGGTGGTCGAGAAAGCGGAGAGTGTTCGTTGCCAGCCATTCAACCGGAGTACTGGCGGCTACAGAATAACTATCGTATAAAAACCGGCTTGCGTCCGGTAAAATTTCGGGTCTAAAATCGTACTATGTTGCTATTTGCAACTTGTGGGCGTGGATTAAGTGAAGCAATGGTCGAGATTTGCCTTCGTGCCATCCTGCCGCTCACACCGCTACCGCGAAATCACCATGCGTCGCGTCGCTACAAACTTGTCCGCACGCAATTGATAAAAATAAATACCGGCGCTTACCGGCGCGCCTTTGCCGTCTTTGGCATCCCAGCGCGCATTATAAGTGCCGGGCGCGAAAGTTGAATTCAGCAAGCGTCGCACTTCTTCGCCAAGCAGGTTGTAAACCGTGAGCTGCAC
Organism: uncultured Cytophagia bacterium; assembly: GCA_964447935.1. GTDB lineage: Bacteria > Zhuqueibacterota > Zhuqueibacteria > Zhuqueibacterales > Zhuqueibacteraceae > Zhuqueibacter. The sequence continues at coordinate 3,076 of CAYUVM010000462.1, forward strand.
AGGCGTGGCTTTTTTCAAGGAAAAATGAATCATCGTGTTTGCGCCGCTCTGCGCCTCGCGCAATGAAAACGGATTCGGCGTATTCTGTTGTAAAATAACAAAGCCGTCGTTATCCAACATGCCTCCCGTTCCGGCGCGCACCGCATTGGTACCGCCGCTTTCCGGGCAGACGGTGAGGTATTTTTTCGCGATATCTTCCCAGCCATACAGCCGGAAATTGCGTGCCGGTTGATTATGCCAGACCAACATGCCATGCGGAAAATTTTGCGCAAAAACCCGGCTGTTCATCTCCAGGCCGTCGCCGGCGCGCAAACTATCATCTTGAATGCGCGTAAGTAATAAATGTTGATGCGGCGCGCCTTTCTCGCCTTCGCGGCGGTAAACTTTAATGCTGTTCGTTTCAGGATGAGAAACCAGAATATATCCCGTGCCATTGGCGCAACGATACAACGCCAAACCTTCATTGTTGCCGCCGGTGAGGCTATCTTCCTGTGCAAAAAAACCGAGATGGGCGTTTCCCATAAGCGCATTCGCATAGTATTTGTGAATGCCAACTTTTTCTTCAGAAGCATAAAGATAACCCAGCTCATCGTCGGCGACCATGCCTTCGACGATATTCATAAAATTGCCCAATTCTCTGACAAACACGCCTTTAATATGGCCGGTGCCATCATCTTCCAGGCGAATTTGCCAAAGCCGGCCTTTGGCATCGCTATTCCGGCTGCTCACGATAATAAACATTAAACCATCGCTCGGCCGGCGGTACATCGTCAGGCCATACGGCGACTTGAACATTTTATTGAGGATGTTGGTGTCATCGAGCGAAGTCACATCGTTTAACTTGCGCGTCGCTGGGTCAATTTCAAAAATACGCACTTTCTGACTATCGCGCAGCGTCACCGCCGCCAGGTCAACCGTTTTATTTCCCAACTTAAAGCCATACCGCACGTCAACATTATTCGGCCGGTCCAAGCTCAGTCGCTGTTTTTGTGTGCCGTCTAAATTCCAGGTGTACAGTCCACCGTCTGGAGACGAACCTTTATCGGTGCCGAGAATCAAGCTCTTCGCCGGGTCCGTGGGATGCATCCAGATCGCGGCATCGTCAGCGTCGGCGACCACGGAGGAGGTGATAACTCGTGGCTTGACTGTGATAATATTGGAGGTCTGCGCCGCTAATCCGCTCGCTACCGCCAACACCGCCGCCATCCTGATGAAAAGCAT
>CAYUVM010000463.1:0-4293 GCA_964447935.1 uncultured Cytophagia bacterium
ACTCGGCGATCTGCCGGATGTACTCCACATCCACCTCGCCGCGAATGGGATATTCTGTCCCATAGATGTTGACTTTCAGTACAGTGCCTTCTGGCGACATAGTTTATGATGAAGTCTGGATTTGGCCTGTGTGAACTTGAATACGCATGGGGCCGAGCGCTTGGCACATGGCGTTTGCATTTCGCCAAGCATTCTGCGCCATGCCCTCTGCCCTTAATACTGCAACTGCAATTCTTCCAGCTTCGCGAGCATTTTTTCAACCTTGCTGCGAATCTCTTCTTCGCGCGCTTTGAACTGCTGCGACTCCTGCGCGTTTTCTTTGCGCTTCTGCATTTCTTCCTGCAACGCCATAAGCTGTTTATCTTTTTCCCGATTCTCCGCCTGCAACGCTTCAAAGCGTTGCTGCAATTCACGATTCTCCTGTTTCAATTTTTGAATCGTTCCGATGGCTTGGGAGATTTTGTTTTCTAAAATTTCAAATTGTTGCAAATCCATGCAATCCTACAAATGTTTGTAGTAGCCCCTTCAGGGGCTACTCGTTCATAGAATGAAACGTTTCGTGCTTGAAGGCACTGCTACGAACTACGCGCGCAGTTGCGCCCCAACCTCCCGCTCCAACTTCCGCACAATCTGCCGCTGCCACGCATCAACTTCTTCATCCCGCAAGCTGCGATCCGCCGCGCGGAACACCAGCGCAAACGCCATGCTCTTTTTGTCGCTCGCAATTTGCTTGCCGGTGTACAAATCGAACAGCCGCACGCTTTCGAGAAAATCGCCTGCCGACGCTTTGATCGTTGCCAGCACATTTTCCGCCGGAATATTTCTGGCGGTAATAATCGCAATATCTCTCTCGCTCGCCGGAAAACGCGGCACGGCTTGCGCGGTGCGTTGCCTATCCACCAGCGCCGGCAGATTTTCAATATTCAATTCCACCGCAAAAGCCGGAACGTCAATATCGTACAATTTGAGCGCCTCGGCTTTCAACTCGCCGGCAATTCCTAATATAGCATCGTTGCAGGTCACTTGCCAGCCGTTTTTTAAGAATGCATGATTTTGCAACGGCGCAAATTGCAACTCCGGCATTCGCAACCGTTGTTGTATGTCGCTTAAAAAACCGCGCACGTCATATACGCTCATTGCGCGACTCGCGTCAATCCACGACGGCGGCTCGACATTGCCGGAAAATACCGCCGCGAGCCGGCGTTCTTCGCAAATTGGTTTATCCGTTTCGCGCCAATACGCCGAGCCGATTTCAAATAAACACGTATCGAAATTTTTGCGATTGAGATTATATGCCAGCGAATGGAGCAGCGTCGCCATCACATACGGGCGCATCACTGTGAGATCTTCGCTCAACGGATTCAGCAGCGGCAAAATTTGGCGATTGCCCTCGATGAATTTTTCCGCGCGCGCGCGAGCCAGCAAGCTGTACGTCATCGCCTCATCAATGCCGAGGCCGGTCAACGCCTGCCGCAATTTTTCTAAAATTTCTTCTTGCTGATTGCGCTCATTCGAGAAAGAAATAGCGAACCGCGTGTTCGCCGGAACCTCGTTGAAGCCGTACACACGCGCGACTTCCTCGATGAGATCGACCTCGCGCGTCAAATCCGGACGAAACGTCGGCGCGGTCACTTTCCACGCGGCGTCTTTCGGAGCGACTTTGCATTCGAGCTGCTCCAAAATCGCCGTCATTTTTTTATTGGGAATTTTCGTGCCGAGCAAATGATAAACCCGTTTCGGGCGAAAATCAATTTTGACCGGCGCAATCGTTTTCGGATAATCATCCACAATGCCGCGCGCAATTTCGCCGCCGGCAACTTCCTGCATCAATTGCGCGGCGCGATTAATCACAAACGGAATGTGGTTCGGATCAACGCCCTTTTCAAACCGCCGCGCGGCTTCCGAGGCAATGCCCAATCGTTTGGCCGTGCGCCTCACCGTGAGCGCATCGAAATTGGCGCACTCGATCAGCACGTGTCGCGTGTTGCTCGACACTTCCGAATTTAAGCCGCCCATCACGCCCGCGAGTGCCACGGCGCGCTTGCCGTCGCAGATCATCAAATCCTCGGCTTGCAGCGTGTGCTCTTTCTCATCCAACGTTTGAAACTTCTCCCCGGCCTTCGCGCGCTGCACGATGATTTTGGATTTTTCCAGCAACGCGAAATCGAACGCATGAATCGGCTGGCCGGTTTCCAGCATCACGTAATTGGTGATATCAACGATATTCGAAATTGATCTCGATCCAACCGTGCGCAATCGTTTCACCAACCACTGCGGCGACGGCCCGACTTTGATATTTTGCACCAGCCGCGCTGCATACCGCGGGCAACCGACCGCGTCTTTGATTTGCACTTTCGCGAGTTTGTCAACCGCTGTCGTGCTTTCTTTTAATTTGACTTTCGGGCGTTTTAACGGCGTGCCGGTAATCAAACCCACTTCGCGCGCGACGCCGATGACGCCCAAACAATCTGGACGGTTCGGCGTGACATTGATTTCAAAAACAAAATCTTCTTCGATCACCTCGCGCAAAAATTTTCCAGCCTGCGGCTCGCCATTCAACACCAAAATCGTTTCCGCTTCATCGGAAAGCCCAAGCTCGGCCTCGCTGCAAATCATGCCGTGCGACTCCACGCCCAAAATGGGCCGCACTTCGATTTTCATGCCGCCCGGCAACGCCGTTCCCGGCGGCGCCACGGCCACGAGTTGCCCGGCCTCGACATTCGGCGCGCCGCAAACAACTTTCAGCGCCTCCTCCCTGCCGATATTGACTTCGCAAACATGCAGCCGCGCCGATTTTGGATGCGTCTCGCATGTGAGCACTTTGCCCACCACCACGCCGTCGAGACTCGGTACTGTGCTGCCTAAACTCTCCAGCTCCAAACCGAGCATCGTCAACCCCGCACCAATCTCCTGCGGCGTGAGCGGAGTGTCAACGTATTCTTTTAGCCAATTGTAGGTGAATTTCATAAGGTTTTATGTCTAACTGTGCAACTACACAATCAAATAAACCGGCATTCCGAAGGAACCCTTAATATTTTTTAAACAGCCTTATTTCGTCGATGGACTGGAAGTTTGTGTTATTGTTTCCTTCCAAAGCGCAATCACCGCTTCTTCCGCCCCTGCCGCTTGCAATCGTCCCATCACCGTGTCGCTACCTTTTTTCAGTTCGGGGAAGGTCAACAACAGCTTTGCCAAATCGCGCTGGTCAATGTCGCCTTTCGGTTTGTCGCGGCGATTGTGGTAAGCGATCACTTTACTCGCGATTAACTCCGCCGGTTCCATGTAAAGAACTTGCGCGATGGGTTTTGCATTCGGCATTTGCGGGACAGGCCGAATATCGACCAAAAAATGATTGCCGTCGTTTGTGGCTTGATAAATCCGGCGGCCATCGCCTTTGTTGAGGCGACGGATGAGCAGAAAAATGCGGAAGCGCCGGTTCAAATAATCGCGCAGTTCGGTCGCTAATTTCGCCGTGCGTGTCGAGAGCAGGTCGAGTTCTTGCGTCGCGCGCTTTTCTTTCACATACGCATTCACCGCATGTCCGCCGAACACCACCGCATCCTCGCGTCCGCGCAAAAATTCCATCACCGCGCTGTGAATCGTGACGAGCGGCACGATGGCTTGCGACTTGAAATTCGGCGGCGGATAGGCGCCGGTTTTTTTGTACATCGAATTTGGATGAATATTTCGTAGCCCTCGCCTCCCGCCTTTGCGGGATGGGCGTTTTTTGAAATTTAAAATTTCCAGCTAAAATAGTGCCCCACAAGGGAGCAGGACTACAGATTTAAAACTGCCTGAGAAACCTCACATCATTATCAAAAAACATCCGAATATCCTCGACGCCGAGCTTGAGCATCGCCACGCGATCAATGCCCATGCCCCAGGCGTAGCCGGTGTAGCGCTCGCTGTCGTAATTCACAAAACCGAACACGGCCGGATCGACCATGCCGGCGCCGGAGATTTCGATCCAGCCGGTGTTTTTGCATACGCGGCAGCCTTTGCCGCGACACAAGAAACAGGTGAAATCGTATTCGGCGCTGGGCTCGGTAAATGGGAAGAAGCCCGGACGAAACCGGATTTTAATATCCGGCCCGAAAAGTTTTTGCGCGAAGGTTTGCAGCGTGCCTTTCAAATCCGCGAAAGAAATGCCTTCATCGACACACAGGCCTTCGCATTGATGAAAAATCGGCGAGTGCGTCGCGTCCGGCGTGTCGCGGCGAAAGACGCGGCCCGGCGCAATGATGCGAATCGGCGGCTGGCGCTTTTCCATCGTGCGAATTTGCACCGGCGAGG
>CAYUVM010000464.1:0-4291 GCA_964447935.1 uncultured Cytophagia bacterium
CCTTCCACGGCCTGCGCAAAATTTTTGATTATGAAGAATACGGCGGCGCGCCGTTGTTGGGTTTAAACGGAGTTTGCATCATTTGCCACGGGGGGTCGACGCCCAAAGCGATCCGCAATGCGATTCGCGAAGCGGTGAAAATGGTTTCTGAAGGCGTCACGCAAATTATCGGACAAGAGCTGCAGACTCAAAATGGAGTCAAGTTCGTTGAGCAAGAAGCCTAATGCGATGATTCTGGGCACGGGCCGCGCCGTGCCGAAGCGCGTGCTGACCAATGCCGATCTCGAAAAAATGGTCGATACCACCGACGAGTGGATCCGTGAGCGCACCGGCATCGAGCGCCGTTTTATTGCCGATGAAAGCGATACGACTTCCGCGCTTTGTGCTGCCGCCGGGCGTGCTGCGTTGGCAGCGGCACAATTACCGGCCGAGAAACTGGACGCGATTATTATCGCCACGGTTACCGGCGACGTGACGTTTCCGTCAACTGCATGTTACGTGCAGGAAGTTTTAGGCGCCACGAACGCTGCCGCGTTTGATATTTCTGCGGCTTGCACTGGCTTTATTTATGGGCTAACGTTGGCGGATAGCTTGATCGCCGCCGGCAAAGCGCAACATGTGTTGGTGATTGGCGGCGAAATTTTAACGCGCATCACCGATTGGACGGATCGCTCGACTTGTGTGTTGTTTGGCGACGCCGCCGGGGCGGCGGTGATCGGCCCGAGCGACGGCCAGCGCGGGATCATCGATACGTTTATGAAAAGCGATGGCCGGCTCACGCATTTGTTGAATATGCCGGGTGGCGGCACCAAGGTTCCTCCGGACGTCGCCATTGCCGAAAAAATGATGTTTTTGCGCATGGAAGGCCGCGAGGTTTTCAAGTATGCCGTCACCGCGATGGGTGAGGCGGCTGAACACATTATGGCAAAAAATGATTTGACCGGCGATGATATTAAGCTGCTGATCCCGCATCAGGCGAATATGCGTATTATCAATGCGACGGCCAAGCGCGTCGGTATGCCGCTGGAAAAAGTTTATGTGAATGTTCAGGAATATGGCAACACTTCGGCGGCGTCGATTCCGATTGCCATGAATGAAGCGCTCGGCAATGGGCGCTTGCAGCCGGGTGATCGTTGCTTGATGGTGGCGTTTGGCGGCGGTTTTACCTGGGGTTCGGCGATTATACAATTTTGAATATAGGTGAATTTAAAATTTTAAATTGCAATTTTACAATTTAAAATTTACTTTTGCACTATGAACGAACGTCGCGCTTTTATTTTTCCGGGACAAGCCTCGCAATATGTTGGCATGGCCAAAGATCTCTGCGAGAAATTCCCGCAGGCGCAGGAGTTGTTTGCGCGCGCCAACCGGCTGCTCGGTTTTGATATTCAGCAAATTTGCTTTGAAGGGCCGGAAGAAAAGCTGACGCAAACCGATATCACCCAGCCGGCGATTTTCATTCACAGCGCCATTATTACGCGCCTGCTGGCGGAAAAAGGCCTGACCCCCGACATGGTGGCCGGCCATAGTCTCGGTGAATATTCGGCGTTATATGCGGCGTGCGTGTTGGATTTTGATGAAGCGTTGATGCTGGTGCGCCGCCGCGGTGAACTGATGCAGCGCGCCGGCGTGGAAAACCCGGGAACGATGGCCGCGATTGTTGGTCTCGACCCGGCAGAAATTGAAACCACTTGTCAGGAAGCGGCAAGCGCCGGCGTGGTGTGCGCGGCGAATTTCAATTCACCGGGGCAAACCGTTATCTCTGGCTCGATCACGGGTGTGCAACAAGCGATGGCACTGGCCAAAACCAAAGGCGCAAAAATCGCCAAGCAGCTTGCCGTCGGCGGCGCGTTTCATTCGCCACTGATGGCCGGCGCGCGCGACGGTTTGCGCGAGAGTTTGCAGAAAGCGTTTTTTCACGAAGCCGGTTGCCCGGTTTATTTGAACGTCACCGCCAAACCGACGAAGCATATCGACGAAATCCGCCAGCGTTTGGACGAACAGCTTACCAGCCCGGTGCGGTGGATTGAGAGCATTGAAAACATGATTGCCGACGGGGCGACGCATTTTTATGAAATCGGCCCGGGCAATGTTTTGGCAGGCTTGGTTAAACGCATCAATAAAAGTTTTGCGGCCAAGACAGTGGGAAAAGTTGTGGAAGTCGAATCCATTTAAAAATTACTGCAAGTTAAAGTTTGCAGTCCGGCTCTTGAGAATAAGGTGTGATGGCAAAACTACAAGATAAAGTTGCGATTGTTACGGGCGGGTCACGCGGCATTGGCAAAGCGATTGCGTTGCGTCTCGCCACCGAAGGCGCCAAAGTTGTAGTGACCGCCACGACCAAGGCGGGCGCGGATAAAACCGCGGAGGAAATTCGTCAAAACGGCGGGCAAGCCACTGGTTTTGAAGCCAACGTCGCCGAGGTCAAGCAAGTCGAAGCGTTGATCAAGGGAACGGTTGAGCAGTTCGGCGGCCTGCATATTCTGGTAAATAATGCCGGCATTACGCGCGATAATCTGGTGATGCGCATGAGCGACGAAGATTGGAACGCGGTGATCTCCACCAACCTCACCGGCACGTTCAACTGCATTCGCGCCGCCAGCAAGATTATGATGAAACAACGTAGCGGCAAAATTATCAATATCACCTCGGTGGTCGCGCTGATGGGCAATAAAGGGCAGGCAAATTATTGTGCCGCTAAAGCCGGCGTTATCGGCTTAACCAAATCGGTCGCGCGCGAGTTGGCGAGCCGCAACGTTCAAATTAATGCTATTGCGCCGGGGTTTATCACCACGGATATGACGGCGGTGTTGCCGGAAGCCGCTAAAACCGCGATGGCGCAAGAGATTCCGCTCGAGCGCATGGGCACGCCGGAAGAGGTGGCAAGTGCCGTGGCGTTTCTCGCGTCCGCCGATGCGGATTACATGACGGGCCAGGTGTTGAATATCGACGGCGGCATGGTAATGGCGTAACTCGGTTTGTGCTCAGAAGATCATTGATTTTAAATTTGAAATAATAAAGTTTAATATGAAAACAACCCTAACCCTACTCACCCAAACGGAGGAGTGAAAACGAAATGGCAGCGCTAGAAGACAAAGTCAAACAGATTATCGTGGATCAACTTGGTGTTGACGCCAACGAAGTCACGCCCGAAGCCAGTTTTATTGATGATTTGGGCGCCGACTCTTTGGATACCGTGGAATTGGTCATGGCGTTTGAGGAAGAATTTGACATTGAGATTCCCGACGAAGACGCGGAGAAAATGACGACCGTCGGAATGGCGATGGAATATTTAAAAAAGAAAAAAAGCGACGCCTAATCGGAAAAGCAGCATAATATTTTCCAATTAGAATGAATGCACCAATCAGCAGGTGTTTCTATGCATGACCGACGAGTCGTCATTACCGGGATGGGCGTGATTTCGCCGCTCGGCCACACGGTGGACGAGTTTTGGCGAAATCTGCTCGCCGGCAAATCCGGCGTCGACGCGATTACACGATTCGACACCGCGCAGTTTGACACCAAGATTGCCGCCGAAGTTAAAAACTTCACGCCGGAAGCGTATATTGACAAGAAGGAAGCGCGACGCATGGATGCGTTTACGCATTACGCGTTGGCGGCGGCAAAACTCGCTGTGGAAGACTCGCGCCTGCTCGATGCGCCGCTTGATAAAGACGCGGTCGGCGTCATTGTCAGCTCCGGAATCGGCGGCATGGATACATTCGAACGTGAAGGACGCAAATTAATTGAAAAGGGGCCGGGACGGATCAGCCCCTTTTTTATTCCGATGCTGATTGCGGATATTGCGCCGGGCCATATTTCCATGCAGTATGGATTTAAAGGCCCGAATTATGCGATTATTTCGGCATGCGCTTCCAGTTCACATGCGATCGGCGAAGCTTTTCGGTACGTGCAGCGCGGCGAAGCTGAAGTGATGATCTGTGGCGGCGCTGAAGCCACGGTCACGCCAATGGGAGTCGGCGGCTTTAATGCCATGAAGGCTTTGTCGACTCGAAACGACTCACCGCAACAGGCCAGCCGTCCTTTTGATCTGGACCGTGACGGCTTTGTGATGGGAGAGGGCGGCGGCATTCTCGTGCTGGAATCTTTGGAGAGCGCCAGACGCCGCGACGCAAAAATTTACGCGGAAATGGCCGGTGCCGGGTACAGCGCCGATGCTTATCATATTACGCAACCGGCGCCGGGGGGCGAAGGCGCAGTGCGGGCGATCCGGTTGGCGCTAAAAAATGCCGGCGTCGCACCGGAGGACGTGCAATATGTCAATGCGCAC
>CAYUVM010000465.1:0-4286 GCA_964447935.1 uncultured Cytophagia bacterium
ACAAGCGAGTGGATAATTCAAAATTGGTTGTTTAAAATAAGCGAACGAGCAGATTGCTGTTGCGGTGCGTTTTATTTATAAGCATGTCAACTCTGAGCGAAGTCGAAGAGTGAGGCACGGTTCGTCTTCGCTCACCATGCCAAATTAAGGTAATACAGTACAAGGGTGAGAATTTCCCTACATCGTTGTTCCAGATTTTGTGACTTTATCCCATTTAATTCATTGTCCCTCATTGTACAGCAACCTTTGTACTTCAATGTACATTTCAGCCTTCTGTGCCACAAATTGGCCAAAATACGATATGTGGTATGTCTTTTAAATACTTATTCTTATATCTGGGTAAAACCGGTAATGGGAAAGTTGGTATAGCCCTTGCACAATAAAGATTGAAGTCGTAAACCGACCTTTTTATATAAAAGTAAACGAATGAAGTCAGTGCTTAAAAAATTATGCCCTCGCCGCAATCAGTCTTCCGCCATCATTTTAGGGCTGATGATGATCGCTTTGTTTGCGACCGCGCTTCCGGTGTTGGCACAAACGGACCCGACCGAAATACGAGTTAAAAACGGCTTGGTGGAGTTACGTGAGGCGATTATCAAAGCGAAGGAAATTTTGGCTCGCGTTGATCATCGCGGAGCGCAGGATTTGTTGCTTAAAGCCGAAGCGCTGGCGAAAGAGGCCGATGCCAAATACACGCGCGCACTGACAATGAATGACAATCGGCTGCGCGATTTGTTGCTGAAAGAAGCATTGGCGAACATCGCGCTAGGCAAAGTTTATGTCGAACAGGCGGTGAAACTAGCGCTGGACTTTCCGCTGAACCGTTTGCGCAGCACATTGCAGGAGATGATGCGCCGTGCCGAGCAAGTGGTGTTGAATTCGAATCATAGTGAAGCGAAACGCTTGGTATATCAGGCGCGTAAAACGCAGCTCGAAGCGGAACGGGTGGCGACTCGCGATCCGCGCCGCGCGGTTGAATTGTATCAAATTGCCATCGCGCTCGCGGAGAAAGCGTTGACGCTCGCCGAAGGGCGAAAACCCTCGGACGTAAATCCAGGCATTAATCGTGAACGCGAACGGTATGAAAATTTGAAAAAGCGCGCGGTCGAGGCGATTGGCGCGAGCAAAAATAATGCGGCACAATTAGTTTTTGAACAGGCCGAGAAACAGGCGCGCACCGCGGAAGATTCGTTTCGCAAGGGCGAAACTGCGGTGGCGCAGCAGCTTTATAACGGCGCAACGCGTTTGCTATTGCGCGCCATCGACCTCGCGCTGGCTGGCCGCAAAGGCCAGGATTATGGCCGCAATGAAGTGATGCTGCTGCAGGATTTGATTCAAACCGCGGAGCAGGAAGCGGGCGAGAATCCCGATCCGCGGGCGGCCTTGTTTCTCGAACGCGCGCGCGCGTTGTTGCGCGAGGCCGAAGTGGCGATTGAGCGCCAGCAGCCCTTGGAAACAAAATGGCGGCTTGAACTCGCGCGCAATTTCATCGACAAAGCCATGCGCAAAACCGATCGTGGCGCGATGAAGGCCGAGAATTTGGCGCAGCGTTACAACGAAGCGTTGCTGGAACTGGCTCGTGATCTGGAAGAACTCAACGCCCGCAGCCGTGAAGCAAACAAGCCGGAAGCCACGCAACTGCTGGAGTTGGCCACCAATGCTTTAAAAGCGGCAGAAAATGCCGGCCGCCAGAATCGTCTGGTCATGGGATTTCAGTTGATTCGCATGGCGCAGCATCTGCTGTTGCGCGCGGAAACCATGTTGCGGGAAGCATCGGCGGACAATGCCGCCAATTTTCCGGCCCGCGAAACCGTATTGCAGCGTTTCGCCCAGATTGAAAATGCGCTACAGGAAATGGCGAATATCGGCGATGCCGCATCTTGCGAGACGATGCGGCTGCAGGCCCTGGAAATGCTCAAACGCGGCCGCGAGGCGCTCGAACGCGGCCAGCCTCGTTTGGCGTTGATCATCGCCGAAGTTGCAAATGACATGATTGAAAATTGCAAACGCCAATAAAGCCAAAGGTTACGGCCGGCCCCTTGCAGAATTAGTATTTCTCAACTGCACCGTTATTTAGGAACGGTCAGTTGGCCAGAACCGAAATGAGTTTCTTCTCCCTTCGAAACCTTCTCCCGCGCGTTCACAGGGTCAGGCCGATGCTGCGCCGCGCGGGAGAATGCGTTTTAAAATTGGGTGATCGCGAACACCTAAATTTTTTTATTATTCAGCTCCCTATTGAAAGGCGAAGCCATTGAGAGCAAACAATCAACGGCTTTTGTAGCCGTCTTATTTGAAATGGTTTTACCTCGATCCTGCACTTTCTAATAGGTATTATTTTTGTTTGCGGTTTAAATTTTTACGTTTTACGTCCCCAGAATTTTTTAACCATGAGGTCATGCTATGCGATTCTGTCGTTACTTACTTGTCACGGTGTTGATGCTGGGCGCTATAGCCAATGTTGCGGCACAGGCCCCGGCAGAGGCGAAACTCATCATCACGCCGCCCGAAGCCCGCGTCGAGCCGGGGCAGGGCATTAAATTTCAAGCGTTGGTGGTCAATAGCCAGGGCGGGGCGATTCGAATTGACAAAATTACTTGGAGCACTGCGCCGGGAAATCTCGGCACCATCGGCGAAGACGGTTTTTTCATGGCGGGCCGCGATGAAGGGGAAGTGAAAATTTTCGCCAAGGCGCAGGTCGGCCCGATAACGTATGCCGGTGAAGCCCATGTTATCATCGGCAAAGGTTTGATTCTGCCGGTGCGTATTGTCGTCGAGCCGGGCGAAGCAATTGTGCCGTTGTTGGGTACGCAACAATTCAAGGCCGTCATCGCGACGCCAAACAAGCCGCCGGCACCGGCAGCGCGGGTGAAGTGGGAGTTTGTTCCGGATAATTTGGCGAAAATCGAACCGAACAGCGGACTGTTGCAGGCCGGTGATCGTATCGGCGTCGGCGTTGTGGTTGCTTTCGTTGAAGTCGAAGGCCGGGTTTATCGCGGCGAAGCGCGTGTGATTATTGCCTCGGCGACCGCGGCTTTGTCGGGAACCGTGAAAGAGCAAAAGAGCGGCAACCCGATTGCGAAAGCCGTGGTGTGGGCCGATTACATCGGGCCATTCCGTTTTGCCCGCCGCATTGAAACCGATGCGCAGGGCAATTACACGTTCGAAAAACTCCTCGCCGGTATTTACGTATTGCGCGCGGAAGCAAGAAATTATTTGCCCGAGTTTTATCAAGATGCTGCACAGTTTGAACAAAGCACGCCGGTTCGCCTCGCCGATAAAGAATCAAAAACAGGTGTTGATTTCACCCTCAGCCTGGGCGCTGCGATTTCGGGAACGGTAACGAATGACACCGACGCGAAAACCCCGCTGGCGGGCGCGCACGTGGTGGCGATTCTCGTCGTTCGTCCGGAGGTGAAGCATAATGCGATTACCGATGATAAAGGCAGCTACACTCTCAGCCCGTTGCCGAAAGGCACGTACGCCGTATTTACCGAGGCGGCGGGATATAAGGGAGAGTTTTATAAGGATAAACGCGATCTGATTGCGGCCGATCACATTTCGGTTCAAGAGGAGCAGAAAGTCAGCGAGGTTGATTTTACTCTGGCCACTGCCAACGCGATTACGGGCAAAGTCCTTGACGCAGTTTCAAAAGCGCCGATTGCCAAAGCGTTGGTCTCCATTCATGCGTTGATCAATTCCTCCAACCAGCCGCGTTTGCTGCTCAATGTTCCCACCAATGAACGCGGCGAATATACCGCCACGGTCCCGCCGGGATTTTATGTTGTCTCGGCTGAGCAGCGCGGTTTCCATAAAGAGTTTTTTAAAGAAGTGCGCGAGTTCAACAAAGCCACGCCGGTGCAGGTTTTTGAAAATAAGCACACCAGCGAGATTGATTTCACGATGGACAAGCTCGCCGCCGTGGCCGGCACGGTGACGGATGAAGCCACCGGCAAGCCGATTGCCGACGCCATTGTCACCGCGTTTCAGGAGCGCCCCTCGACGGATGCGCTGATCGACAAAAATGAGTTGCGCCTGCCGTACGTTGCCAAAACCGATGCCAATGGCAATTATAAAATCGAAGGCGTGCGCGCCGGAAAGTTTTTTGTGCAAGCCGCCGCGCGCGGTTATTTGGTTGAATTTTGGCAAGAAGCTGCGGTGCTGAAAGACGCCAAACCGGTGGAGGTTCCCGAAAGCGCTAATGTTGAAAAAATTGATTTCACCTTGGCGCAAGGCGGAACGATCGCCGGCACCGTCATTTCCGCCGCAGACCAAAAGCTGATTGCGGG
>CAYUVM010000466.1:0-4278 GCA_964447935.1 uncultured Cytophagia bacterium
CACGCCCGCCATATCCACAAATACGACGGTGAATTGCTCGCGCAGCGCGCGATATAGAACTTGATCCATCGGCGCAAATTCACTTTTGGTCGTATCCCAAAACGAGTCGTGAATATTGCCGGTCATTAAAATGACGTTCTTCCGGCGCTGGCGATAGAGGCGGTTGAGGTCGTTGAGAAAATTGGGGCGTTGTGTGTTATTTGCTTGCGTGTTCATGCTCTTTTCGTGTAACGTGAAACGTGTAACGGTCTTGGAAGTGAGCTGTATTTTTAATTTGGAGTGTTTTTATCGTTTTTCATCTTATCGCCGTTTTGCTTTTCAGCTCTGGACTTTGCCTTTTTGTCGATGCTTTTAGTAAGCTTGGTAACCATCTGAATCACGCCGACTAATTCTTGGCGAAAATTTTGGTGTTCATCTTCAGTGATCGCCTCCAACGAACACGCCAGCGCGAGAATCGGAACACATTCCCGCGCGGAATTATAGGAATACTTGTAATAACGTTTCTTTTGTGCTTTTGAATCCTGCCCGCTGCCTTCTGCAAGATTGGTTAGAATCGACAAGGCTGCGCGCCGCAATTGATCGCCAAGCGATGATTGTAGCAAGCGCCTGAACTTCAAACTTTTTCCAAATATGCTGCGATTCCAGCGAAATGCTTTTTGATATGATTCCAACTCTTCGAAGTCAAAACGAAATGTTGTCTTTGCCATAAACTCCTCCCTTGCCAGATAAAGTACACTCTTCAAAACTAAGCAAGTTACACGGCCTTCCACGAGTCCGGATGCGATAAATCAAACTCGCTCACGTGCTGGCGATAGCCTTTTTCAAAACCGCGCTTTTTCACTTCTTCAAGGAGGAGATTGAACTCCGGCGTGTATTTCACCCGCGTCGAAGCCGGGCCAGGAAGTTTGCGATCCATCACGATTTTTGCACCTTCGACATTTCCGGTATCATCGGTGTAATACGGCGACAGCACGAGAATGCGCGTGCCGAGAAACAACGCCTCTTCGAGATCGTGCGTCACAAAAAAAATCGTCATGTCATATTGTTCCCACAATTCGAGCAGGAAAACCTGCATGTCTTCGCGCGTGCCGGGATCCAGTGCGCCGAACGGCTCGTCCATCAAAATGATCTTCGGTTTCATGATCAGCGCCTGCGCGATCGCCACGCGTTGCTGCATGCCGCCGGAAAGCTCGTGCGGAAATTTATTGGCGTGCTCCGCAAGTCGCATGCGCTCGAGAAACGCCATCGCCTCTTTCCGCCAAATTTTGCGACGGCGCAGATAACCGGGATACCAAATCCATTTCCACAAAAAAGGAATCTGTTCCAACTCGAGGCCAAACGTCACATTCTCCAAAACCGTGAGATGCGGGAAAAGCGAATAGCGCTGAAACACAATGCCGCGATCACGATTCGGCGTTTTGGCATCGACACCGGCAATTTGCACCGTGCCGCCTTTCGGCTGCTCCCATCCAAGAATGAGCCGCAGCAGCGTGGACTTCCCGCAACCGCTGGGGCCGACGACCGTGACCAATTCCTTGGATCGTACTTTTAAATCAATATCATTGAGAACCGTCGCCATCTTCCCATCGCGCGGATAGCGTTGATGCACGTCCTCAAGCTGCACGACAAAAATATCGCTCATCGTAATTTCTTTTTATCCTTTTTTTTCTTTTAATCTTTTTTATTGTTCCGCCCAGCGGAATCCTTTTTTCACCCACAGCCGCAGGATCAAATCCATCAGAAACGCCAGCAGCGCGATCCACAGCACGTACGGAATGATGATGTCCATTGCCAAATAGCGGCGCACGACGAAGATGCGGTAGCCGAGCCCTTCGGTTGCCGCAATCGATTCCGCAGCGATAAGAAACAGCCATGCACCCTTGAGATTCAGCCGCACGGAGTCGATGGCTTTCGGCAAAATTTGCGGCAGCACCACTTTGTACGTCGCTTCGAAATCCGAGGCGCCGAGCGTGAAGGCTTTGACAAATTGCTCGCGCGGAATTTCTTTGGCGCGCAAATACGTGTCCAGCGTGATCGTCGGCACCGTGCCAATGAAGATCAGCGCGACTTTCGCCGTCTCTTCCAATCCCAGCGTGATAAAAAGAATCGGCAATAACGCCAATGCCGGAACTTTGTCAAAGAAAGTCACGAATTTTAAAAACGTCGCTTCGAAAAAAGGCATCACGCCAATGTGCAGGCCCAGCAAAATGCCGACAACTGCGGCCAGCAAAACGCCAATGGCCAGCCGCCGCAAGCTGGCGATGGTGTCCACTTGTAAACGAATTTCGCCGTCGCGATCCGGCTCCGTGGCCGCGCGCCAAAAACCGTCCGCGAGCTGGCGCAGCGTCGGCGTTACTTTATCATCGGGATTTTCCTGATGGCGTTTGTCAACCGTCGTCATGTACGCCGCGATCAACAGCACGAAAGGGATGAGCGCCAAAACAATTTTTGCCCCCCGCGGCAGGTTGGTATAGATGCCGAAAATTTTTTTCATTGACCAAATTAATTTGATTATTTCGTGTAACGTGAAACGTGTAACGCGCTTCGATTCCAAGACCGTATCACGTTACACGTTACACGATTTTTTAAAGCTTGCCGTCCGCCGCCATCTGCACGTACTCGTTGCTGAAACGCATCTTCACGTTTTTCGCCTCGCCCAAGATTTTGCCGTCGGGAAATTGAATGCCGACGACGTCAACCGACTTGGCATTTTCGCCGAGCAGTTTGTGGTCGAAACAAAACTTGCGCACGAAATCCATATTACGCTGCAGCTCCGGCGATTTTGTGAAAGCCAGCGCGTCTTTCGGCTGATAATACATCGCCGTCGTCTTGAGTTGTTGTTTGAACGAAGCTGGCGTCGTGTTGGAAAGTTCGGCCATGCGCGTGATCATTTTTTCCGCGGCCGGCGTGCGGCCCGACATCATCGCCATCATTTCAAACCACGCGCCGGTGAGTGCCTTGCCCAGCGCCGGATTTTTTTTCAGCACGTCGGTTTTGATCACGAGCAAATCGAGAATCTCGCCGGGAATTGCCGATGAATCGAACACGCGTTTCACGCCGGGCGTTTGCTCGATTTCCAGCGCCATCGGATTCCAGGTCACCACTGCTTTCTGCGAGGTGTTGGCGATGAATACCGGCGCAATATCCGCGTCGCTCGTGTTGAGAATTTTGACGTCTTTCTCGGTCAGGCCATTGCCTTTGAGTTCCAGCGCGCGCGCCAGCAAATAATGCGAAACGGATAATTCCACTAGCGTGACTTCTTTGCTGCGCAGTTGCGGCACCTGCAAATTATCGCGTGTGTACAGCACGTCATTGCCGTTCGAAAAATCGCCGACGATCACGACGGTGTTATCGATACCCGAAGCCGCCGGCATGTCGAGACATTCCATGTTTGTCATTACGCAGGCATCGGCTTTGCCGGCCACATACGCTTCGATGGTGGGCATATAATCCGCCTGCCGCACGTCGATCTCAATGCCATATTTGTCCGCCCATTTTTTGATGATGCCCGCCTCAGCGCCATACGGCCACGGCATCCAGCCGACGTAAATCGACCACATCAAAGTGAACTTCGGTTTTTTCGTTTGGGCCAAACTGGATTGAGGCGAGTTGATCAAAACGCTAATCAACAGCATCAAAATTAAAGTCACAACGGTCACAACAAAAAATACTTTCCTGTGTTTCATCTGCACTTGCTCCTGAAATTAGTTTTCCAAATATTTCATCCAATAAGGGAATATCATTCTGTAAGAATCTTTTTTGCATTCAAGAAGTGTCTAGGTTTCAAAAAAGATCCCTACGGGATGACAAGCAAATATAGCCCACATTAAGACCGTTACACGTTTCACATTACACGAACAAATTAAATTTTCGGCCGATCCCCGCTATTCGTCGCCACCTTCTCTTTCTCCGTCGGTGCGGCCTGCGCTTCCTTCTGCGCTTTGCGCGCCGCAAGCATCTTTGCAAAAACATCGCCGCCTTCGGAGGAGCGGCCGGCGTCGGCGTAGATCGTGTCTTGCACTTCGACATTGGTGCCGGCCATTTTCTCGCTCACCCGGGCTTGCGCTGTGAGTTTGCGGTTCTCTTCTAAAACCAGCGAAACGGGGCCGTCTTCAAATGAGGTTTTGATGCCCATGAGCCGATGATTCAATTCGATCATGCGTTTCGCCGAGACAAAATCTGCCATGGCCTCGGCTTTCTTGGCGGGCAGCGCCTGAATATACGCCTGCATCTTGGTGAGCTGCAGCATGTATTTTTTCATGCTGTCTTCATATTGTT